>QHPU01000038.1 GCA_003219175.1 Verrucomicrobiota bacterium
TTGCCATTTTTCGGAACCTTCGGCTCACGCAAGAATCAATTTTCAGGGCTGATTGCTTCCAAGTTTGAGCGTTGATCGTGCCGAACCGTTACCATAATTCGCCCGTCCTGCATTTCGTGAATCCAGTCGCAAGCCTTTGCGATCTCCGGATTATGCGTGACCAGAAACAAAGCCTTTTGTTTTTCCCGCACAACGCTTCGCAAAAGATCGAATGCCCGGTGTGAATTATCGGTATCAAGGTTGCCGGTAGGCTCGTCTGCCAGAATCACTCCGGGGTCATTGGCCAGGGCGCGCGCGATGGCTACGCGTTGCTGTTCGCCACCGGAAAGATGGCGACTCGGACGTCTTAATTTTCCCTCCAGCCCCACTGCTTCGAGCAATTCCCTCGCTCGTTCTCGCATGGCTGAATCCGACAACTTGCCCAGGCGACGCATCGGAATCATTACATTTTCCTCAGCCGTGAAATCCTCCATCAAAAAGTGAAACTGAAAAATAAAGCCGATAAATTCATTCCGGCGGCGCGACAATTCTTCGTCCGATAAATGTGAAGCCGGCTCGGAGTTGAGCATGACGCTGCCGTGGTCGGGTTGGTCGAGCAGGCCGAGGACATAAAGCAGCGTGCTCTTGCCGCAGCCGGAGGGACCGACGACCGCATGAACAGTTCCCGGAGCGATGTCGAGGGAAACCCCGCGTAAGGCGTGGACGCGCGATTCGTCTTCGCCCAGGTAGCGTTCCACGTCGCGACAACTCAGAGAAAATTTCATAGACTGGAACCGCGCAATGTGACCACCGGAGGTAGGCTGGCTGCGCGCCGCGCCGGGACATAGCTGGCAATGAAAACCGAAATCATCGCCAGCAATATGGCCCACAAATAATGCCGCCAATCCCACGCCACCACGAAGTAATCGGTAGAAAGTAAACCGCGAAGACGAATCGGGATTTTCGATACGCCCCACGTCAATAACGCACCCATGGCACAGCCGATCAGAGATCCCGCTATTGCGACTAAGGCTCCCTGCCACAAGAAAATTGCGCTGATATCGATGCGCCGGTACCCCATCGATCGCAAAATCGCGATCTCTTTTATTTTCGAAAGCACCGTCATGGTCAGGACGTTGAAGATGCCGAATCCGGCGAGCAGGATGACCAATGACACGGTAATCGCAGCGGATATTTGCAGCGTCCCAGTTTGTAGATAATCATGGAGGCGGCGTAGGGCTTGCGCAGAAGAACTTGGGCAACGCGCGCATGGCAATACATCCGGGTGCTATCGATGGAACCCACACCACTTTGCGCGGTGGCTGCGACTAGAAAGCGCCGATACTGACCGCCTGGCGCCAGCAACTGAACGGTGTCGCCGACTTCGACATTCAGCAGGTCAGCCAATCCTGATCCGACAACCACCGAGTTCGGCTTGTTTCGAAAATCATCGAGGCTGCCGTCGACAATCTGATGCGAGAGATCGGTCGTCTGAAGATGCAGCGCGGGCTCAATACCATAAAGATCTACCGTAGCGTTCTCAAAACCCGAACGCGCGCTTAACGTTCCGCGAAGAATGGGCGAACACGCCACCACATTCGAAAATTGGCGACTGACCCGCATAATTTCCCCCACGTTGGTGATCCCCTCGAAATACTGCCGATGGGCCACATTCGATCGTGAAGTTTTGGGAGGTACAATCGAGCTCGTTTGGCGCGGTTCGAAGCGTGACCCGACACGGAGCGCACCGTTGCTGCCCAATGTTGAATTGATGAAGTATACAGCGAAACCGTGGGTTTGGGCTTGCAAGCAGATAAAAAAAGCGACGCCGAAAACGACGCCGCTTAGGCTCAGAAGCAACGCTCGCTTGCGATGACTGAGAAAACGAAGAGCAATGTAAAACGGCGGGGTCACTTCGGATTCTCTTCCTTCGGGGGCCTGATCAGACGCTGCCGCACTGGTTTTCCAGGATGCAATCGATCCTGATCAGCGACGACAACGTGGTCGCCCAGCGATAGACCGCTCATGGCTTCGGAAAAATCGAGCGTTCGAAAACCAACCTTCACCGTCCGCTTTTGCACAACGCCGTGCTTTACGATCAAGGCCTGATCGACGAGCAAAGCGCGGGTCGGCACCAGCAGAATATTTTCATGCTTGCCGGTGATAATGTTCATCTCGCCGGTCATCCCCGCCATCAAATTATCCGGTGGCTGATCGAGCTGTAAGACAATGGTGTAACGCTGGGTCTCGGGATCGGCGGCCGGCTGAATCGAGGAAACACGAGCGTTAAATTGGCGCGACCGATAGGCGTAAAGCTGCACCATTGCGGTCATGTTTGGTTTCACCTCGCCGACATCTTCTTCGTTTACCTCCCCGCGCACGTAATTTTTACGTGATGAAACCGTAAGCAGTTCGTTGCCTTCTCCGACGAGCTCCCCATCAATCGTTAGCACAGCAGTGAGCAATCCATCAATCGGCGCGCGGATCTCGGAGTTCTTCATTTGCGCTTCGAGTTTTTTGCAGGTCCCCTGCAATTCTTCGAGATTCCGGTCGCGCTCGATCTTTTCTGTTTCGACCACGCCGCGCAGCCGATTGGCTTCGTTTTTTGCCTTTTCGTAATCGACTGCCGGGACGTTGTTCAACGCAGTCAGTTTTTCGAGCCGCTGCACATTGTCCTCGGCGGTTTTGAGCAACTCGGAAGAGGGCAATGGCAGGGCGGCCCGCTGCGTTGCCGCCTGCAAGTCGTTGCGCGCCTGCTTGAGTTGTCTGGCCGTGCCTTCGTCCGCAATCGTTGCCAGCAGTTGACCTTTCTCCACACTCTGGCCAATGGCCCCGCGACCGGCAGAAAACGGTTCGGCCAGTCGAATAAATCCGGAATTTTGTGCGCGAACTCTGACAACAAAAGCGGGCTCTATCCGAATGGTGCCGTAAACTGCGGACAAGGCGGTGCCCCGGCGGACCGCTGCCACCTCGGCGACAGGAAGGAGCAGGTAATAAATGATCCCAAACGCAACGACAAGCGGTGCGATGCCCCAGAGCCACTTCTTCGAGCGCGGCAACTTCAAGAGCTGCAACTATGGCACTTTTCCATTGTCGGAAAATTGAAAATATCGTCCGGTGGCTCGATCCCATTCCGCCATCGCCACGCTACGTTGATAAGCGGACTCGAGTAATCCGCTTCTGGTTTGCAATAGCCCATTCTGGCTGACCCGATATTCCAGCTGTGAGGCGAGCCCATTCGCCAGATTTTGCGAGACCACGTCGACGCTTTGTTGTGCGGCGATAGAGGCGCTCGAAAGAGATTCCTGCCGCGAATCGATCGCCTTCAGGTCATTATAGATACGCGACAATTCTGCGCGCACGTTGATTTCCAGTTTCTGGCAAGTCAATTCGTTGACATCACGCGCCGCCCCCTGTTTCTGGCTCGCGCCGTTCACCTTTCCGTTGTCGATCACCTGCCAGGTATAGGTGGCTCCGATCCGGATTTCCGAGGAAATATTGTCCGTCCGGCGTGAAGATCCTTCGCGATGAATTCCTGAGACCGGAATGTAATCTCCCGAAGCTTTGCCGGCGATTAACGGATAATATCCTGCTTCGATAATGCGCTGATCTTCGTTAGCGGCACGAACGAAGAGTCGGGCAAGTTTTAGATCGGGTCGCTGCTCCAACGCTCTCCCAGTTTCCGAATCGAGATCTACGTGAACCGGCGTGGTGCGCAGCTCTCCTTCCGGATCCGGCAGTGAGGATTTGCGCGCCATCGCTTCTGCTAAGTTCACCCGCGCCTGCTCCCAAGCCCGCCGTGCAGTCTCGATTTGCGCATCCAGCGCGCGCGCTTCCACCGTGGCGCTGGTAAATGCACTGCGATCGGTCAATCCCGCCTGATAACGATCTTTCTGGCTAACCACATTCTCATCCAGCCGCTGCTGTTGTTCGCGCCGAATCGATTCCAATTCGCGATTGAAGAGTGCCGCATAAAATGCGACGCGAGCGGCATGGAGCTGTTCCATCACCGCCACGTTGAGCTGCTGCTCTGCGATCAGGATTTCGACGTCTCCGCGGCGCTGCGAGGGGGGTATTGCGGCATTGAACAACGGCTGAGTAAGGAGGCCCCGGACGAAAGCGAACCCTTTCGTTCCGCTTTCCCCTGCCCGTGATCCGCCTTGCACACCTGCGGGAAGGACGATCCTCGCGTCCGCCCAATTGATGGACCGAAGCTCTACTCGCCGGCCGGCCGCTTCTTCGAGTCGAGCTTTCGCCTGCTGGATAGTTGGGTTCTTCTCCAGGGTGGTTTGCATAACCTGCTCCAAGGTTACAGCGTGTGCCCTCGACAGGCTCGCGAGGACGGCAACGCCCGTGATCGCGACGATGGAGCAGGAGAATTTCATCGCTGGTTCAGTTTGGCGGGCGGACGGGCCAGATTGAAAACTTTGTCTTCGGTTTTTGGCCCAACGTCACTATTCGGTGCCGAGCCGATGGATTCCAGTGGCCAGGCGCAAGCGCGAATTAATCGAGCGAGTGCCGCATTGTGCAGATAAATCGCACTCAATCGAGTTGTCTGGGTCCTCGTCACGTCGGAGGTGGCCTGCAGGATGTCGAGTTGCGTCCCCAAGCCGGCAGCGAAATTGGCTTTGGCGATCTGGAGAGAGTCCTCGGCGCTTTGAACATTCTTGGTTTCGGCCTCGAGAACGCGGTCGGCTTGTTCCAGATCGAAAAATACGCTGCGGACTTCCGAAGCAATCCTGCGTCGAGCCGCTTCCAGCGCTTCCACCGCTGCGTCACGCCGCGCCCGCGTCGCCTGAAGCCGACCCTTGGTGGCAAAGCCATCGAACACATGCCATGTCCCGCTTATTCCTACGAGATAGCCGTGGTTAAACTCTTTGCCGACCTCGGGATCCCGCTCGTTGTAGACCTCGTAGGCGGAGAAGACTCCAATGTGTGGGCGAAGTTCACTCTGATCGAGCACGTATTGCTTGTCCTCGATCTCGATATCTTTCTGCCGCGCCTTAATTTCCGGGCGATTTGCATCCGCGCGAGCAAGGCACTCGTTCAATTCGACGTGGCGCTGGTAATATTCCAACTGTCCCACGGCTTCGAAAGAGGGACCGCTTGCAGCCACATTCATTCCCATGAGTTCTGCCAATCGCAGGTAAGAATTTTTCAGCTGAGTCTGCGCGTCAATCAGTTCCGGCCGCTCGTTGGCGAGCGCTACTTGTGCGCGCCCAACGTTCAAAGTTCCGACGGTGCCAGCCTTAAGCCTCTCCCGCTGCGTCTTGAGCTCCTCTTCCAACACCCGGACCGAATCCTCACGCACGCGAATTTTTGCCCGATTTAGAAGCAATTCATAAAACGCTACGCGTACGTCCATCGCGACTCGATTCACGACTTCTTGAAACAAGTAATCCTGCTTCTCGATATTCAAGCGCGCGATCGCGACCTGACTGGGAACGGCGCCGCCGGTGTAAACGTTCTGCTGCAATCGCAGCGAAACGTTATAATCCTCGTCGCGGAGGCGTGTGTCCTCCTGGTGCTGTCGCTTGTCAATCAGGCCGGTCGAAAGAAGCGATGGCAAATAACCGGAACGCGCCTCGACCAAACCGCCGTTTGCAGCTCGGATCTGTTTCCGGGCAATTGCAATTTCCAGGTTTTGTTTCCTGGCGAGTGCCACCGCGTCGTCGATGCCGTAGTTTGGGCGAGCGGCGCGCCCTGCGATTGGCAGGCTGCAAAGCAGGGCAATTGCGTAAAATTCCGAACGCATTCCACCTATTCCTTCAAGCGATGATTATTTTTTCAATAAAATTCCCGGCCCAAAAAAACTTCCCTTTTTTTTGAAATTCGCTGGTTTTTTTCCGGAGCCGTGCTTTCTCCCCTTGTGAGATTCCCAAACTGTACCTTGCCCCAAGTGCCTCAGTCTGCGTAGTCTTCCCGCTTTGACCATGAGAAAGATCCGGATCGCTATTGTTGGTGTTGGTAACTGTGCCAGCTCGCTGGTTCAAGGAATCAACTTTTATCGGGGCTCCGCCGCCGATGGCAACGGGGTCGGTCTGATGCATCGCCAGATCGGGTCCTATCGTCCGGGGGACATCGAAGTCGTGGCCGCCTTTGATATCGACCGCCGCAAGGTTGGTCTTGATGTTAGCAAGGCCATCTTCGCGTCCCCCAATTGCACGAAAGTTTTCTGCGAAAAGATCAGCCTCACCGGAGCGATCGTAAAAATGGGCTGTGTTCTCGACGGCTTCGGCTCGCACATGCAGGGGCACGATCCGCTTAGAACATTTGTTCCACTGGAGAAAGAGTCGACGCGCGAACAAATCATCTCTGAGCTGAAAGATTCCTGCGCCGAGATTCTGGTCAATTATCTGCCGGTCGGATCAGAGCAGGCCACGCGTTTCTATGCCGGATGCGCCCTCGAAGCGGGAATCGCCTTCGTCAACAACATTCCCGTCTTCATTGCGAGCGATCCGGTCTGGGCAAAGCGATTCGCCGACAAAAATTTGCCCGTGATCGGAGACGACATCAAAGCGCAGTTGGGCGCGACGGTGCTTCATCGCACCATCGTCGATCTCTTCCGTAAACGCGGCGTCAAGGTCGATCGGACTTACCAGTTAAATACCGGCGGCAACACCGATTTTCTGAATATGCTGAACCGGACGCGCCTGGTCTCGAAGAAGACTTCCAAAACCGAGGCGGTGCAATCGGTCATGAGTGAACGATTGGCCGATGAAAACATTCACATCGGCCCGAGCGACTACGTCCCGTGGCAGCGCGATAACAAAATCTGCTTTATTCGGATGGAAGGTCGCTTGTTCGGTGATGTGCCAATGGAAATCGATCTGAAATTGTCCGTGGAAGACTCGCCTAATTCGGCCGGCATCGTCATCGACGCCATTCGTTGCTGCAAGGTTGCGCTCGATCGCGGGATCGGCGGCGCCCTGCATTCTCCTTCGGCTTATTTCGCCAAGCATCCACCGGTGCAAATGACGGACGATGAAGCATACCGCTCGGTCGAGCAATTCATCCGCGGCGAGCGCGAAAGTTAAATCGGGAAGGATTCCTGGCAGACCTCCCTAAGTCTGCCGGCGCCGAGTAGGCGGAAAGTGGCCCGGCAGTTTCCAGGGTCTTCATAACGGTGCTGAGATAGACCGACTTTGGATAGAACGGTTTCCACTTCGTGATCTCGGCCCGGTTCAATACCTTGAAGCCGTAGCGTTCGAATAGCTTCTCGCCGCGACGATTTTCAAAAGTCACGATCTGGCCGTAAACGTGACGTTCGCCGAAACGATAAAGGTAGTTCAGGTAGGCGCTCATCAGCGCACGGGTGGTGGAGACTTTTCGCGCGTCCGGCAGCAGATTGATATGAAAATGTGGAACGGAGCGGGGCGCGGCTGGGACTTCGCGCCAGCCGTGGCCGATCACCCAGCGAATGAACTGACGGGAGCGGTCGTTGTAGCGACGGTATCGCCAAAGCGCGCGAAACAACAAAAACATGGTGTGAGCAAAGGAATAGATCTGATGCCGCAACGGTTTGCGCGAGCCGAGTAGGTAACCGCGAATTTCCCGATCAACTTCCAGGACGAAGGAAGACTCTGGTTCCTGGTCGGTGTAATACGTCGTAAGGAAATCGGCGAACAATTCGTGGTCCTGAAACACCGGATCGATCGGATCTCCCAGGAAACCGGTCGCACAACAAAGATTGCGGACCGCGGTGCGATCACTCGCTCTGTAGCCGCGAATTGAGTACTGCGACGTTTCGTCCATTCAGCGTTATCTCTTATAGTTCAAGGAAACATCCTGGTAAATGACAAACAGACGTTCGAAAACCCTGGGCCAGGAAAGGCGTTCCTCGGCCAGGCGCGATGCGCGCGCGCCTAGTCGCGGCAAATTGCGCGAGCAGGCGGCCTCGATCGTGCGAGCCAGCGATTCAGGCGTCTCCTCATCCGCCCAGGACTCCTGGTCGTGGAGAATGATCCGATCCATGTAACTGCCACGAATCCCGACCACTGGCGTTCCACAAGCCTGGCTCTCTAAAGCCACCAGGCCAAATGTTTCCTGCGTTCCCGGATGAACGAACAAATCAGCCGCCCGATAATACCGAGCAAGATCGGAAGAGTCGGTGCAATAACGCATCCAGGTCACGTTTGGACAGCGCGCTCGGAGATCTTCGAGCGCGCTCCGCTCGGGGCCGTCGCCAATGACAAGGAGATGGAAATCTTCGGGCGCGTTCTCCGTTAACGTGGCAAAAGAGCGAAAAAGGAGACGCGTATTCTTTTCTTTGGCCAGGCGGCCAACGTAGAGCAGAAGCCGGCGGGATGCTGGCAACTCCAGTTCCGCACGGGTCGCTGCCGTGTCATCAGGTGAAGGGGAAAAAACCGTCGTATTCACTCCCAGATTTACGGTCCGGACATTTCCCACCCCCCAATCGGTCAGGAGACTTCCTAGGTGAGCCGAAGGGACCAAGGTGGCCTGAAATGAATTGTAAAGATTGCGCACATAACGGTGCGTGAAATCCATCATTGCCTCACCTGCGGTCTGGCCGAGAAGTTTTGCGGCACTGCGAACGTACGCTTCCGGGAAATGTGAATGATAAAATCCGACCACAGGAATCCGTAGAGCCTCGCCGCTGGCAATCGCTTTCCATGCGACCTGATATGGATCACCGGATTCGATCAGATCAGGCTTTTCACGCTCGAGGATTTGCTCGATCGCGCGGAGATTAACCAACGCGCGATAATGCGACGTACGCGAGATGAGGGGGGAATGAATAAAATAAATCCGTGAACGTTCGCTGGTGACGCATTCGGTTTTCGGTCCGGGAACGACGAGGACATGTTGGTGCTCGGTCTCGCTTTGGATATAAGCGATTTTCTCGTGCACATAACGTTTCACTCCGCCGCTCAGCGGCGAATAAAACTGCGTCAGATCGCAAAGCTTCAACGAATTGCCAAACGCCGATTGGCGATTGCCGATTTGCGGGAAGCCGCCATGATCGCGACAAGCTCGTTTGCTTCGTTCAGTAGCGGCAAGATTTGTTTTGCTCGGCGAATCTTTGACTCAATGATCAGCTCGAGCCAAAAATCAGTTTCATCCGCTTCCTCTTCGACGACGCCTATTTTTGCGATGAATTCAGCCCGCGATCGTGCTCTGCAGGTGGCTCGATAATTTGCGCCCACTGAAGTTGCGCTGCGCGTGATTTGGTCCGCAATTACACGTCCTCTCACCGAATCCGGCAATACTTCCACCAAGGTCACTACCCGAAGGGCAAACTGTTTTGTTCTAGCTTTCAGTTCGTCAGTCGTCATGAGGACAACTGTCACTTGGCAATCGCCACTCGACAATTGGCAATCCGCTCACTGGTCCCGCGAGCTTAAATATCGCTCTGCCTCTATTGCTGCAGCGCAGCCCGCGCCAGCCGCAGTGACGGCCTGCTTATAAACGCGGTCAGCAACATCGCCGGCAATAAAAACCCCGGGATGCTTACTTTCGACCAATTGTTTCGTGATGAGATAACCGTCACTGTCCATCTCCAGCTTGCCGCTATACGGTTTCGCGTTCGGGTTGTGGCCAATGGCAATAAAGACGCACACCACCGGCAACTCCCGTTCTTCGTGAGTAATAACGTTGCGCAAATCGATCGCGCGCATCTCTCCTTTTCCATCGGGAATGTAGCGGGTAACGACCGTGTTCCAGATGGGCTCGATCTTTTTGTGCGCGAGCACACGATCCGCCATGATCTTGGATGCGCGCAGTTTGTCGCGGCGATGAATGAGATAAATTTTGGAAGCGAACCGGGTGAGAAAAAGCGCTTCCTCAGCAGCAGAATCGCCACCGCCCACCACCGCTACCGGAACATTGCGATAAAATGCGCCGTCGCAGGTCGCGCACGACGTCAATCCATGTCCGATTAATTTCTCTTCATTCTCAAGTCCGAGCCAGCGGGCCGACGCGCCACTTGCGATAATTAGGGATTCAGTCTCAAGCCATTCCTTGTCATCGATTTGCAAACGAATGTGCGAATTCATCGGCTCGAATCCGGTGGCTTCGGCATAGGAAAATCGCGCCCCGAATTTTTCCGCCTGCGCGTGCATGTTCATAATCAATTGTGGCCCGTCGATGCCCTCGGCGAAGCCGGGAAAATTCTCAACGAG
>QHPU01000163.1 GCA_003219175.1 Verrucomicrobiota bacterium
CAAGGAAGTCAGAAGACTCAAATCAGCGCGAGGCATGATCGTATACGTGACTCACGTATAATAAGCCGGGAGACACGAGATCAGAGGTTACCGACAAGACCTCATAAGTCAGTATGCCTCGATCGAAATACTAATTGTATTAGTCGAAATACTAAATTGTATTAGGCGATTGTGACTTTCGGCTGTAGCTTGCCACGTAAGCAATCGCAGCGTCGACCGACCGTGCCGGTGCCGGCCTCTCCTCTTCTGCGCAAACTGAGAGGTTTATATAATTACTGCAATCGTTAGAAGCAAAGATGCGATCGCCACCTGGCTTATCGATGCGGCCGGGAACGTTGCGATTTCAATTTCGGATCTTGTTCTGTTAAAGCGGATCCAGAGCCTGATCGTTCCAGCTTTTGTCAGCAGCGAACAAGCAATGGAATGGGGTAGTCATCTCAACCCCGAGCAACTTGCAACGTTGCTGGACATAAATCGGAACATGAGCAATGCCGCGCGGGCCGAGGCCGATCCTCAGCGGATGGTCGACCTCGCGACGCAATCGCAGTTGCTCCGCGAAGCAGCCGAAGCGGCGGCACCGTCCGATGGTCATGTCAGACATCGCCTAGCCTAACGCGATAGCTCGGCTTGGTTAATCTAAATGCAAAGAAAACATTCAAATAC
This sequence comes from Verrucomicrobiota bacterium, assembly GCA_003219175.1. Taxonomy (GTDB): domain Bacteria; phylum Verrucomicrobiota; class Verrucomicrobiia; order Chthoniobacterales; family UBA10450; genus AV69. The sequence goes on from QHPU01000163.1 coordinate 664, forward strand.
GCCATCACGTTCCAGAGTCTTGGTGCTCGTCGATGAGTCTAATGTTGGAAGCTCGGTCCGCTCCGCCGGACGCGGCCTCGATTGGTTGAAGCTGCGGGATTTTCTGGCCGGCCCGGGCACCGGACGCGATCTGATCGAAATGGTGGTCTACGCCGGTCTGCCACCCGCGACGCCAGTGTGGCAGGAGGAGCGCGATAAGAAAAACAAGTTCGTCCAATGGTTGCGCTCCAACGGATTCATGGTCGTGACTAAAGATGGATCGCCAGCCGAGGAAGGTCACTACAAGGCGAACGTCGATGTGATGATGGCGATCGACGCGCTCGAGCTCTCCATTGAGATGCGGCCAGATGTCGTAATTTTGGTAACGGGCGACGCCGACTTTGCTTATCTCGCAATCAAGTTGCGCCGTCATGGGATCCGGGTCGAAGTGGCGTCGGTCGCCCAAAATCTCGGCAACATGCTGAAAGCGTCGGCCAATCATGTGATCGATCTGGCGGGATTGTTCCGGACATTCGAGATGATCAAAGTCCAGGAGGCGGCCGCGGCTGGGACGCGATCGCCAGCGCAACTATCTGCGGGCGGAAACCGAAGGCGGCGGCCACGGTTTCGACTGCGTTCCCCGCGAAACGGTCCGAGCCAGACTTAAACAGGCCAGACCTAAACAGGTGATCATTGGGTCGGTGGAAATCGGGCAAATCTTGTCTAGTACTCATCGAAAATGAGCGGTGGTATTCCACCTGTTTCGTGGGATAGTAAGACAAGTTTCTCTGCTGCGATTTTTCCGATGCGCGATTTTAATCTTGTCGCGCGGGTGAGTTCAGTCCTCGTCAGCCGGTTAACTCATCTTATCAATTATGAAGGCCGAACTCGTTACAGCCGCTTCCAATGTAGTCCGCAATCCGCAAATTTTGGTAAACATGGTTTCACGCCGTGTCCGGCAGTTAACTCTCGGACATCGTCCACTGGTCGAATTTGCTCCTGGGTTGGGTCATGCTGATATCGCATTGACCGAGATCGCAAACGGGAAACTCGAGTTTGAGTTCAACTCCGCGGAGAATGGAAATACCGAGGTAGTAGAATTTCCCGCTGTGATTGCGAGCAAGAAAAGCGAGAAAGCAGCTTAAGAACAATGGCGCAGACCTGACGCGCTAAAAACGAGGACGAAATTCGAAAACTCCAGAACTGGCTTATGGGACATAGCAAAGGCAGAGATAATGCGAGGAAACGCGCGCGCCGCCGGAAAAAGACCGAACGACTTGCACGGAAAAAGCAGGGGAAGTAGCAGGCTGTTGCCAAAGCGCGGATAGCTCGGATAAAAGGAGTCGGTCCTCACTTTTTGCGGTCTTGCTGATCTCAAGAAGTAACTCTCAACATCGGAAAGTTCGCGAACGCGAGGGCGCGTGCGTCAGCACGGAGTTGCGACGGCGACTGTTTTTGTGTCTATAATAGAATTAGGCCGAAAGATTCCGCATAAACTTTGTTTGGCCGGCTAGAGAAAGGACGCCATTATGTTCAAAATCGCCTTTGCTTCCGCCCTCCTCGTAATCACCAGCGGCGTGTTAGCCCAGACACGCAACACGGACGCCCCTGAACTGGCTCGGATCCAGTCCGAGTACTCAGATGTTCTCGCTCTTCAGGGAACGGCTAAGGCCGAGTTGCTCGCGATCGCCCGCGTCCTCCGGGCGAAGCCCGAGATGGCGATCGATCGCACAAAAGCAGCAGGTGAGTACTGCTTCAAGAGCAGTGAGAGCAGTATGGTGCACTACGCGTCGCAGCCCGAGTCCACAGCGGAAGACGTGATCTACGAGTTCGATGCCACACAGCTACTCGCAGCCGGCCTTGACCCCCAGCGGGTGCCAAGGCTTCCAGCTCTGGGCAAGATGGAACCCGGCAAATGGTACTTCCTTCCGAAAGGGGTTATCGATCCTCACCATCAACATGACTTCGCTACGCCAACGATCGCTCTTGCCGTCAACGTGAAGTAGGTCCGAGCCGGACTGGCATTAGCGACGAAGGTAGGAGCGCGGGCAGAAGGGCAGAAGGGCAGAGGGCAGCCGCGTAGGCGCGAGGCTTGTATCTTCTCTTCTGCACCTGCTTTGGATAAAAGAGT
>QHPU01000039.1 GCA_003219175.1 Verrucomicrobiota bacterium
TATCGGAGGCACGGTTATTATCGATGCCACCGGAGGCGTAGGAACCTATACGGTGAACCCGGACTGCACGGGCACACTATCAATCACCAACGGTCCAAGCTTTAACATCTACGTCGGGCCGGGTGCACAGAAGGTTTGGACTCTCGAGACCTCTCCTAATCCTGCCGGCGTCGCAGTGAGCCTAGGAACGGCGACACGTCAGCCGTAGCACGTTCCCTCAGCGGACCGGATATCGAGACTAAGTAAGTGGCGGCATCGGCATCTTGCCGATGAAAAATTGGGGAGCGCGGACCGGATGATCCGGGGCCGCGTGTCTCCGTTTCGGAAGCGCACGCGCCTTGGCAGTTGTCGTCTTTTTCAGAAGAATTTCGGGCGGCGCCGAAATTGGCACGCGCGGGCGCCTGCGCTCCCGGGAAACTTTTGCTTGCGCGTTGCCGTGAACCGTGGCAAAAGGCACTTTCGTTAAGAGTAAGCAGTAACTTTATTTTTAACCCGGCGGACGGCGGACAAGAAAATTTAGGTAGGCAACGAAACGGTGGTGGTCAATTTGACAGACTGCCGATTCGATGTCATTTTTGTCGTCTTCGCCAATCGCTGGAGACATAGGAACCGAACGAACCCCAGAAAACTGGCCGCGTTTCCCCTGACGCAGCGCAGTTGGCACATGCAGCAGAGAAACTAATTATGTCAGAACGGGCAGAGCGCATTCATTTCGGCAGTATCAAGGAAGGCATTGAGCCGCCAAACCTCATCGAAGTTCAGCTAAACTCGTACGTCGATTTCCTGCAAAAGGACGTGCCGTTCAACAAACGGAAGAACTCCGGCTTGCAGGCCGTATTTAAGGAAGTTTTTCCGATCCAGAGCTACGATGAGAAAGCGACGCTGGATTTCAGCCACTACGAGATCGGTGAACCAAAATTGACGGCGTTGGAGGCGCAACGCGAGGGCCAGACCTACAGCGCGCCGTTGCACGTTACTTTCCAGCTCAAGGAAGAGAAGGGAACGAAGGAAGAGAAAGTTTACATGGGCGAAATTCCGCTCATGACCGCGCAGGGAACGTTTGTTATCAACGGCGCCGAGCGAGTGGTGGTGTCGCAGTTGCATCGTTCGCCGGGGATCGCGTTCGAGTCCTCGGTCCACCTCAACGGCAAGGTGCTTTACAGTTTCCGCATCATCCCCGACCGCGGGTCTTGGATCGAAGTGCAGTTCGACACCGCCGATCTGCTTTACATCTATCTCGATCGCCGGAAGCGCCGTCGGAAATTTTTGGCCACCACGTTTCTGCGTGCGCTCGGTTACGGCCCCGACGAAGAGGTCATCAAGCTTTTTTATAATATCGAGACGCTGAAATTGAGCGAGAAGCTCGATGAAGAGATGCTCGCGACCAAGGTGCTGACCGCCGAAGTGCGAGACGGCGAGGTTACCGTGGCACGCGCATTCGAGCCGCTCACGCTTGCAACAGTTCGTCAGATCATGGCGCTCGGGACCAAGGACGTGAAGGTCATCGACATTTCAACAGACGATACGGTGGTGAAGGCGCTAAAAAAAGATCCGGCGCACGATCAGGAAGAGGCGCTCAAGGATATTTATCGCCGGCTCCGCCCCGGGGATCCCCCGACGGTAGCGAATGCGCGCGCGCTACTGAAGCGCCTGTTTTTCGATCCGAAGAAGTACGATCTCGGGCGAGTTGGGCGTTACAAGCTTAACCAAAAGCTTGGCATCGATGTCGACCTAAACGAGCGAATTCTCACCGACCGCGATTTTATCGCCGCGATCAAATATCTGATCAACCTGCGTCGTGGCGAAGGCACGCTTGATGACATCGATCATCTCGGCAGCCGCCGCGTCCGGACGGTGGGCGAGCTGCTGGCTAATCAATGTCGCGTTGGTCTGGCGCGCACGGAGCGGCTGGTGAAAGAACGCATGACGCTTTTCGACATCAACATCGACGGGATGACGCCGCAGAAGTTGATTAATCCGAAGGCGCTCAGCGCGGTCATTCGCGATTTCTTTGGTCGCTCGCAGTTGTCGCAATTCATGGATCAGACCAATCCGCTTGCAGAACTGACCCACAAACGCCGTCTATCGGCGCTGGGACCGGGTGGTTTATCACGTGATCGCGCTGGATTCGAGGTTCGCGACGTTCATCCATCGCATTACGGGCGCATTTGCCCAATCGAGACACCAGAAGGACCGAACATTGGTCTGATCAGTTCGATGTCGACCTTTGCCCGGATCAACGAATTTGGATTTATTGAAACGCCGTATCGCAAGGTGCACAACGGTCGCGTGACCGACGAAGTGGAATATCTGACCGGCGACCGCGAGGAAAATTATCTCGTGGCGCAGGCGAATGCGCCGGTCGATGGCCGTGGTCATTTCACCGGTGAAAAAGTCTCGGTGCGTTATCGCGGCGACTTCCTGGAAGTCGAGCCTTCCAAGGTGCATTACATGGATGTGTCACCGAAGCAGTTGGTTTCGGTGGCGGCAGGCTTGATTCCATTTTTGGAGCACGACGACGCAAACCGTGCGCTCATGGGTTCGAACATGCAGAGGCAGGGCGTGCCGCTGATTGTCAGTGAGGCGCCGCTCGTTGGCACGGGCTTGGAGAGCAAAGTCGCGCGCGACTCGCACGCCGTCTTGATTGCGACGGACAGCGGCAAGGTCGCATCGGTTACGGCCGACCAAATTGTCGTGACGAAAGACGGCCACATGCCGGAAGGGCGGAAGAAACTGAAGACCGATCCGGAGGCCGGTGTTCACGTTTACGAATTGCGCAAGTTCATGCGGTCGAATGCGGGAACGTGCGTGAACCAGAAGCCAATCGTGAAGAGGGGGCAGCACGTGAAGCGCGGTCAGATTATTGCCGACGGACCGAACACTGATCACGGCGAGCTGGCGCTGGGTCGCAACGTGCTGGTCGCGTTCATGCCGTGGAACGGGTACAACTTTGAGGACGCCATCATGATCTCGGAGAAAGTGGTGAAGGAAGACATCTACACTTCCATTCACATCGACGAGTTCGAGATCGGCGCGCGCGACACCAAGCTCGGACCGGAAGAAATCACGCGTGACATTCCGAATGTGAGTGAAGAGGCGCTGCGCAACCTGGGACCGGACGGTGTGGTGCGCGTCGGGGCGGAGGTAAAGCCGGGCGATATTCTGGTTGGCAAAATCACGCCGAAATCGGAAACCGAGCTGGCGCCGGAAGAACGGTTGCTGCGCGCCATTTTTGGCGAAAAAGCCGCGGACGTGAAAGACACATCATTAACGGTGCCTTCCGGCACCTACGGAATCGTGATGGACGTGAAGGTTTCCTCACGTCGCGAGGTTTCGCGGGAGAAGCTGACTCCGACGGAAACGAAACGTCAGCTCAAGACGATTACGGAGGATTATCGCAAAAAGAAAGAGGGATTGACGGAACAGCTAACTGATTCGCTCTCGAACATCTTGCTGGGCGAAAAGATTCCGCTTGATGTGGTGAACGCCGAGACGGGTGAGATCATCATCCCAGCGAATCGTAAGATCACCAAAACGCTGTTGCGGAAGTTGGCCAACGTTTACGATCACATCGAGATCGATCCCTCGCCGATTCGTAATAAGATCCGCGAGATCATCGCTTCCTACGAACACAAGTTCGCCGAGCTCGAACTCGAGCGGGAACGCGCAATGGACCGGGTGGAGAGCGGCGATGACATCGATCCCGGCATCATCAAGCAAGTAAAAGTTTATATCGCCAGCAAACGCAAGCTTTCGGTCGGCGATAAGATGGCTGGCCGCCACGGGAACAAGGGTGTGGTCGCGCGCATCGTGCCCGAGGAAGACATGCCGTTTTTGCCGGACGGAACGCCAGTGGAAATCGTGCTCAACCCGCTGGGTGTGCCGAGCCGTATGAATGTTGGCCAGGTTCTTGAAACTCACCTTGGTGTGGCAGCGAGAGCGCTCGGCTTCAAGGTAGCAACTCCGGTCTTCGACGGAATTTCTGAAACCAAGATCCGCGATTATCTAAAGGACGCGAAGAAAGTCGAAGGCTTCAGCTGGGTGCAGGAAAATGGGAAGGCGCGACTGTTCGATGGTCGGACGGGCGATCCGTTCGATCAGGAAGTCGTAGTCGGCTATATCTATATGATGAAGCTCGGTCACTTGGTGGCCGATAAAATTCACGCGCGCGCGGTCGGACCGTACTCGCTTGTCACGCAACAGCCGCTCGGCGGTAAAGCCCAGTATGGCGGCCAACGTTTCGGTGAAATGGAGGTGTGGGCGCTGGAAGCTTATGGCGCCGCCTATACGCTTCAGGAGTTGCTGACTGTGAAATCCGACGACGTGCAAGGGCGCACCCGGATTTACGAATCAATCGTGAAGGGTGACAACTCGCTCGAAGCGGGCACACCGGAATCTTTCAACGTGCTGATCAAGGAAATGCAGAGTCTTGGCCTCGACGTCAAAGTCGGCGGTCAGGCTCCGACCAGCGTTTTTGATACGGCAGCGTGATTATCATGTTGAGCGAAGCGAAACATCTCTCAAGCAATCTTAAGGCATCGCGTCTTCGGACGTTTGCGAGATCCCTCGCCGTCTTCGCGGCTCGGGATGACAAATGGCGCGGGCAAGGAAAGGCGACACGTAAATTTCAAATAATTTTCTAAAAGCGGTACTAAAGACACATCAATGAACGAACATTCCTGGCGGGAGTTAGTGGGCGAAGAGCGAGCAGTTGGGTTCGATCAGGTCGCGATTGGCGTGGCCTCTAGCGATACCATGCGCTCATGGAGCAAGGGCGAAGTTAAAAATCCGGAGACGATCAATTATCGGACGTTCAAGCCGGAGAAGGGCGGCCTTTTCTGCGAGCGAATTTTCGGTCCGACGCGGGATTGGGAATGTTCCTGCGGAAAATACAAGCGGATCAAACATAAGGGTGTTATTTGCGACCGTTGCGGGGTGGAAGTGACGCTGGCGCGGGTGCGGCGCGAGCGAATGGGGCACATCGAGTTGGCGGTGCCGGTCTCGCACATCTGGTTTTATAAATGCATGCCGTCACGCCTTGGTCTTATGCTCGACATGAGCGCCCGGCAACTCGAGCGCGTCATTTATTACGAAGATTACATCGTGGTTGATCCGGGACAGACGCCCCTGCAAAAGACGCAGCTCCTCAACGAAGTCGAATTTCGCGAAGCACAGGAGCAGTACGGCGAGGCCTTTGTTGCCGGGATGGGCGCGGAAGCGGTCAAAAAATTGTTAGCTGAGATCGACCTGCACAAGCTCAACAAGGAGCTGGAGCAGGCGATGGGGAACACCAAGAGCAAACAGATTCGTAAGAAACTCGCGAAGCGTTTGAAACTGGTGCAAGGCTTCATCTCCTCGCACGCGCGGCCGGAATGGATGATTCTGGAAGTGTTGCCAGTAATTCCGCCGGATCTGCGTCCACTGGTTCCGCTGGAAGGCGGACGTTTCGCGACCAGCGATTTGAACGATCTTTATCGTCGCGTCATCAACCGCAATAATCGATTGAAGAACTTGCTCCAGCTCAAAACGCCGGACGTCATCATTCGTAACGAAAAGCGGATGCTTCAGGAGGCAGTCGACGCGCTGTTTGATAACGGTCGGCATGGCCGTGCGGTCACAGGCGCGGGTAATCGACCGCTCAAATCACTTTCCGACATGCTCAAGGGTAAGGGTGGACGGTTCCGCCAAAACCTTCTCGGCAAACGAGTCGATTATTCAGGTCGCTCCGTCATTGTGATCGGGCCGGAGTTGAAGCTGCATCAATGCGGTTTGCCGAAAAAGATGGCGCTGGTTTTGTTCGAGCCGTTCATCATCCGGCGGCTGAAAGACCTCGGCTACGTCCACACCGTGCGCAGCGCCAAGAAGATGATCGAGCGGCAGACGGCGGAAGTGTGGGACATTCTCGACGAGGTCACGCGCGGACATCCAGTGCTGCTCAATCGTGCACCTACTTTGCACCGGCTCTCAATCCAGGCGTTTGAGCCGCAACTGATCGAGGGCGAAGCGATTCGCATTCATCCGCTGGTTTGTACGGCTTACAACGCGGACTTCGACGGCGACCAGATGGCGGTCCACATCCCATTGTCGGTCGAAGCGCAAATGGAAGCGCGAATGTTGATGCTGGCGCCGAACAACATTTTCTCGCCCTCAAGTGGCAAACCAATCACCACGCCGTCGCAGGACATCACGCTCGGCTGTTATTATCTCACGCAAAATCCGCGACGCGCTTCGGCTAGCGATGGCGACGCACGACTCCCGTTGTTTGCGGACGCGGTTGAGGTCGAATTCGCAATGGCGGAAGGCTCGGTTAGAACGCACGACCGGATTCGATTCAAGAATCCCGATTTTGGTCGCGATACTATTTACGGCGACAAGAATGCGCGCGTGATCGAGACCACGGCCGGCCGCGTGCTCTTCAATCAGATTTGGCCGAAGGACATCGGGTTCTTTAATAAGCCGGGGGGCAAGAAACAACTCAGCGATATTATCTGGCGTTGCTACCACGTGGCAGGCCAGGAAGGAACGGTCGAGACGCTTGATAAACTCAAGGAACTAGGGTTCCGCGAAGCGACCAAGGCCGGTGTCTCGATTGGAATTTCGGACATGATCATTCCGAAAGAGAAAGAGATCGAGCTCCAGAATGCCTACAAACAGATCCGGACCGTCGAGCAACAATATCGCAAGGGCATCATTACGGATGGCGAGCGCTACAACAAGATCATCGATATCTGGACGCACGCGGGCGACGAAATTTCCAACGTCATGTTCCGCACCCTCGAACACAACGACGGGCGCAAGGAATTGAATCCGGTTTACCTGATGGTGGATTCCGGCGCACGCGGAAATCGTCAACAGGTGCGCCAGCTCGCGGGCATGCGTGGTTTGATGGCCAAACCGAGTGGGGAAATTATCGAGCGACCGATCACATCGAATTTCCGCGAAGGTTTGACTGTGCTCGAATACTTCATTTCAACGCACGGTGCGCGAAAAGGTTTGGCTGATACCGCGCTAAAGACTGCCGACTCAGGTTACCTCACACGTAAACTAGTCGATGCGGCGCAGGATGTGATCATCAACGCAGATGACTGCGGGACAGTGAATGGAATCACGGTTCGCTCGATTTACGAGGGGGACGAAGAAGTGGTCGATCTCGGCCAGCGCATCATCGGACGTGTCAGTTGCCAGACGGTTGTCGATCCGGTCGACAAGAAAAAGAAGCTGGTGAAAGCGAATCAGCTCGTCGACGAGCAAATCGCTGCCAGTTTGCAACGCGCGGGCGTGGAGGAATTGAAGATTCGTTCTGTCCTGACCTGCGAATGCGGTCGCGGCGTTTGCGCGATGTGTTATGGACGAAACCTTGCCACCGGCCAGTTCGTGAAACTGGGTGAAGCGGTCGGCATCATCGCTGCGCAATCCATTGGCGAACCGGGCACGCAGTTAACAATGCGGACGTTCCACATCGGCGGAACTGCGAGCCAGACTTTCAAGCAGCCGATTATCAAGGCGAAGAATGATGGTCATCTTCAATTTAACGACCTGCGCACGGTCCAAGCGCTCGATGGCAGCTGGATTGTGTTGAACAAGAACGGTACTATCGGCGTGCACAATACCGAAGGCCGCGAGCTGGAACGCTACAACGTTGTCATCGGCTCCGTTATTTCCAAGCCAGATGGTGCCGAGGTGAAAAAAGGCGAGACCTTCGTGCAGTGGGATCCATATAATGTCCCGATTCTGACCGACAAAAGCGGCAAGATTGAGTTTCGCGACATGATTGCGGGCGTCACGATCAAGCGCGACGTCGATGAAGCCACTGGCCTCATGGGCACGGTCATTATCGAGCACAAGGAAGATTTGCACCCACAGATCGTGATTGTGAACGACAAGAAAGAGGTGCTCGCGAGTTACTCCATCCCTGCTGGTGCCCACGTCATTGTTGAGGAGGGCCAGAAGATTCGGGCAGGTGCCTTGCTCGCGAAAACTCCGCGTAAAGTGGCGAAGACGAAAGATATCACCGGTGGTTTGCCGCGGGTGGCGGAACTGTTCGAGGCACGTCGTCCAAAGGATGCCGCCGAAATCGCGAAAATCGATGGGATTGTCGAGATGGGCGGGACCGTCCGCGGGAAGCGTCGGCTTATTTTAAAGGACCCGGAGACCAAAGCGGAGGAAGAGCATCTGATTCCGCTCACGAAACACATCATCGTGTTCAAAGGCGATTTCGTGAAGAAAGGCCAGCAGATGACGGAAGGTCCAGTGGTGCCGCACGAAATTCTGGAAGTTTGCGGGCCGCAGGATTTGCAGGAGCACCTGGTCAACGAAGTGCAGGAAGTTTACCGACTGCAAGGCGTCGAGATTAACGACAAACACATCGAGATCATCGTACGCCAGATGTTGCGAAAAGTGAAGATTACCGATCCCGGCGATACGACGTTGCTCTGGGGCGATCAGGTCGACAAACTCGAGTTCGAGGAAGAGAACAAGCGCGTGGTCGAGCAAGGCGGCAAACCAGCCGAAGCAGTGCCAGTGTTACTCGGTATCACCAAGGCTTCGCTCGAAACCGACAGCTTCATCTCTGCGGCCTCTTTTCAGGATACGACCCGTGTTCTGACTGAAGCTGCCACGCTCGGGAAAGTTGATCGTCTCCGCGGCTTCAAGGAAAACGTGATCATGGGTCACCTGATTCCAGCGGGCACGGGATTTGCGAGGCACCGCGAGATTCGTCTCGTGGAAAAAGGCGAGCCAGTTGCCGCGGCGGTGATGGAAGAAACCGAACCGCAACCGGCGATCGGGTAAGCTGAAGGCACCGGCGGTGGGCGAGACTTGACTTAGTAAGGCAAGGCTCCGGTCGAGGCATACATCGTTGATTGTACGGTGTCTGTATCAGGCGCCGATCCTGCAATTGGCGTTTCACAGAAACGCCCTACAATTGAGGCGATGTCGATCGCGACCAAGACCGGCGACAAAGGCGAAACCTCGCTCATGTATGGACGCCGCGTTTCGAAAACCGATCATCGCGTCGATGCGTACGGGTGCGTCGATGAATTAAATAGTGCGCTGGGCTTAGCGCGAGCCGTAATGCCGGACAAATCCGTGCGGGCCGAAATTCTGGCGGCGCAAAAGGAATTGATCACGGTCATGGGCGAGCTAGCGACTGCGCCTCAAGACTTGGAACGTTATCGCAAAGACGGGTTCGAGATCACTAGCAGCGCGATGGTCGATCGCGTAACGGCGGTAATTAACAAGATCGAGAAGAGCGAAACGATGAAGTTTAAGGACTGGGTCATTCCCGGCGAGTCGCTTCCGTCAGGCGCGCTCGATCTCGCGCGCACCACCTGCCGCCGCGCCGAGCGCCGGGTTGCCGCACTGGTGAACGACGAAAAGAGCTTCAACATCGAGATCCTACGTTACCTCAAC
>QHPU01000040.1:0-9449 GCA_003219175.1 Verrucomicrobiota bacterium
TACCCTTATTGTGAAAATTGGAATCGGTGAGGGAGGGATTCGAACCTCGGTATCGTGAAGCGCGACATTAAAAAACTGTGTGGAATAAACGACACAATCCGATCATTGAGCGACACCTGTGCTCAACAACTGTGACGCATCGCGTGCGCGCGCACCTTTGTCCACTGCTTGTTACACTGGCTCCTCTGCTTTCGGAATTCGTGAGATAATGTGAGATAAGCAACATTCACCGATTTACCTCTAAGTGAACAAGTGTGATCACCTGCGATAATGTGAGCTAACAAGGAGAGGACTCATTGCGAACGAGACGCTCTACCAACTGAGCTATACCCCCGAATGATCGGACCCTTCAGACTATGCGAGGAATCCGCAATCAATGCAAAACACGAAAATCAGCCGGAAGGCCGATTTTCGTGGCAACCGCATCGGGATCGACTGACCGACTTCCACCGCCTCCGGCAAAATGCTCGGCGTCTTCGTCGATCGCAACCCTTTGCGGTGGAGGCGAGATGGCCGGTTGGTTTTTGGCTTTGAGAGCGTCGTTAAGCGCAGGCAAATCTTTGTCGACGAGGCCGGCAAATTGGTTTGTTGCGTCGGCGAGTTCGCGCTTCAACGCCTCAATATAGGCAAGCTGGTAGTCGCCCGGTTTGCCTTCGTAGCTCAGAATCGCGCCGTAAAGTTGATCGGTATGTTCGCGCAGGCGTTCTTCACCCGTAATCGCGCCGCCTTCTTTCGTCGCCACAATTTGTTTACGCACAGCGTCAACTTTCCCATCAAAGTCGGTCACGTTCTTCTTTAACGGATCAGACTCCGACAAGGCACCGCCGCTCTTGGCGAGAGCACCGCGGAGAAACTGAATACGATCCATCAGGGCGCTCTCTTCTTCGAATAGAGCTCGCACTTTCATCGCTGCATCGAACTGCGCTTTGCGATCGGCTTCGTTAAACTTCGCGCGCCGATCCAGGCCGACCGTAAGTTTGGTTTCCGTTACCTTCCCATTTTTCGTCAGGCGAACTGTGTAAACACCGGGAACCAGCCGGGCTCCACGAATTCCATTGAAAGCGATTTGCGCCGCCGGAGGTACGCGTGGTGGTTTCGCGCGCATACTCCAGCTCACCCGATTCAGCCCCGGCCGTTTACTGGCAGGTAGCTCGTCAATGACCTGGCCGGAAGAGTCAAGCACTTCGAGCTTCAATTTACCGAAGAGATGCCGCGCTTTCTGGTAGTAGGTAATGACCGCGGCGTCCGGCGGATTGTCCCCGATAAATACGGCATCACCATTAGACCAGCCACCGTTACCTTGAATACGTTGCTGGACGGGCCGCGCCGAAACAAAGCTCACCTCCTGCGGCAGCAGCTCGGCGGTCAGAGCCCGCCAGGCCGTGATGTCATCAACGATCCAGATGCCGCGGCCGTGTGTGGCAAGGACGAGATCGTTATCGCGCGGTTGGATCGCGAGATCACGTACCGCTACCGCCGGAAATCTGCCACCTTTGAACTGCGCCCACTCCTTCCCGCCATCGATCGAAACGTAGAGGCCAAACTCCGTTCCGAGAAAAAGCAGATTCGGCTTCACGATATCTTCTTTAATGACCCACGCGTACCCTCGAACGCCTTTCGCATCCTGTGCCGTTACAAGCGGGGTCCATGTCTTCCCAAAGTCAGTTGTGCGGAAAACATAAGGAGCCATGTCGCCAAAAGTGTGGCGATCGAAGGCGGCGTAAGCAGTGCCGGCATCGTAGTTACTCGCCTGGACCCAGCTCACCCATGAGTTCGGCGGGACGTCGGGGACATTTTTGACGACATTAGTCCAGGTTTTGGCGCCGTCGCGGGTCAGTTGGAGATTACCGTCATCTGTCCCAACCCAAATCACGTTCTTGTCCTTGGGCGATTCGCTGATGGAATAGATGGTCGTGTGCATCTCCGCAGCAGAATTATCGACCGTGATGCCACCGGACTGTTCTTGTTTCTGCTTCTCCGGATCGTTTGTGGTCAGGTCAGGCGAGATGCGTTCCCAGTTTTGGCCATGGTCGCGAGAGCGAAATAAGAATTGGGCGCCCATATAAAGCGTCCCTTTCTCGTTAGGCGAAAGCGCCATTGGCGTATTCCAGTTCCAGCGCAACTTCTCCTTATAGTTGGGCTTGGGCTGAATATCGCGTCCTTCGTGAGTGTGACGATTTACCCGACCGACAAAACCCCCCTGGTATTCAGCATAAATATAATCGGGATCGGCCGGGTCGGGGAAGGTAAAGAATCCATCACCATTCCACACGTTTTCCCAGCGATGATTGGTGATGCCTCCGGGATACTGCGAGTCTCCGACCCAGCAGCTGTTGTCCTGTAATCCGCCGTAGACATGATAGGGATCGTCGTCATCGACGCTGACATGGTAGAACTGTGAGACGGGCAGGTTTTCGCCTTTCCACCATTTGCTTCCGCTGTTGTAGGAATACCACATCCCGCCGTCGTCACCGGAAAAGACCGTTTGCGGATTGGTTGGATCAATCCAGACGCAATGAACATCACCATGCATTCCGCCGAATCCGCCGACGGTCGCAAAGCTCTTGCCGGCGTCCTCGCTAACGATCATCGAACCATCGGTCTTGAAGACACGGTCGGGATTTTTGGGGTCGACAATTAAATTAGCGAAATAGAACGGGCGCCAGACCATCCACTGGCTCTTGTCGCGCTTGTCCCAGCTCGAACCACCATCGTCGGAAACGAACAATGCGCTGTCGGTGCATTCGACGGCGGCGTACACGCGCTTCGAATTCGATGGTGCAACTGCGAGCGCGATTCTACCATAAGGCTTTTTCGGAAAACCTTTGCTGTTCTCCGATGTGATCTCGTTCCAGGTTTTGCCTCCGTCGTTGGATCGGAATAACCCGCTGCCAGACGATGCGGTGGGCCCGTCCCCACCGGAGCGAAAGGTCCATCCTTTGCGACGAAAATCCCAAAGCGCCGCGAACATGACGTTCGAATCGTTGGGGTCGATCACGACAGTGGAGCACCCGGTTGAAGGATTGCTGCCCTTGAGCGCGATTTCCCAATTCTTGCCGCCGTCGATGGTGCGATAAAGTCCACGGTCGGTCGAGTCGCTCCAAAGTGCGCCCGGCACAGCGGCAAAAACGGTGTCGCTGTTTTTCGGGCTAACGACAATTTGGGCGATCCGTTCAGATTTCGGCAATCCGACGTTGGTCCAAGTCTCGCCGCCATCGTTCGACTTGTAGATGCCGTCGCCAATCGAGACGCTGTTACGGGTCCAGGATTCGCCAGTCCCGACCCAGGCGTTCTTGGGATTCTTCGGGTCGATGGCGATGGCACCGATTGATTGCGCCGGCTGTTCGTCGAAGACCGGACGATAGCGGGTGCCGCTGTCATCCGATTTCCAAACGCCGCCACTGGCGGCGCCGACGAACAGCGTAATCTTGCCCGAAGGCTCCTTTACCCCGGCGAGGGCGGAGATGCGCCCACTCATCGTCGCCGATCCAATGTTACGTGCGCCCAGACCGGAAATTGTAGCCGAATTATAGGGCGCATCGTCGGCCCCGAAAGCGAAGGAGGTAACGAGACCTAAACTAAGAGAAACAAAGATTGGGAAACGCATAAATTATTTCGAAGCTGGAAATTTGAAGATTGCATCATCGACCGAAACATTCGGTTCCGCCTTGTCGATGATGATTTTCTGTTTGTCGGGATCATTTTTGCGACCGGATTCAATCGAAAACGGCAAATAGACGCCCGCAATTTTTTCGTAGTCGCCCACATCGGTCTCTACCTCCACGTGCGCACCTTGCTCGACTCGCTGCGAGATCTTGCGAATCTCCAGGAACACATCGGGATCGAGATAAACAAAGGTTACGTCGCCGTTCTTGCGCACGACTTTGAGTTTGTGCGCCTGGGTTCCGTCGACGTCTTCAGTCCCGAGATATTCAACACTACTCCCCTTTGCTTTCCAATCGACTAATGGACCGTCAATGTCGGCATCTTCCATCAAGGACTTCGTATCGTCGGCCGACATTTTCTCCGGGTCCTTCCGACCTTGGAACGGTGAAACCTTCCAGCCCTGCGCCCCATCGTAGGCCTGGATGGCAGTCATGCCTTGCAGAGTGACTTCGTCCCGAATCGCCCCGGGCCGTTTCTTGGTCTCGACATAGGCGAGCTGGATTTGCCCTTCGTTCACAAGCAACTTGCCGGTTAAGCGAACCGATTGCAGCGCACGCAGGGCGTCGGCCCCGCCTTTTGCGGCGACGTTTTTTGCGATCAATTCATCAACGGTGAGTTGCGGCTTATTCTGAGCGCAGACCGCGGAAGCAGTCAGGGCGCAAGTGATAAAAACAATGGTGAGTCTTGAGTACATAATTCAACGAGCGAACGACAGTGTTCGCCCGTGCCATATGCAACGGCCGTGCCAAAGGCAAGCGGAAGTTGCAAGCACTTCTCATTTGATGACTTAGTTGTGGCCACCTAGCGTGGCGTTTCGAAAATCGCGTCCCGCGAGCGGGATTTTTCGACTCAGATTTGGGATCGCGCGTGGGAAAGATTTTTGGAATCTTCATAAACCGCGCCCGGTCCATCTTTAGAAAATTTATTGAATCCAGCGAGCGTTCGTTCTGCATCTCATTGGAAATTATGATTCATGATTTCCGATTCGCCTGTCGTCAGTTGATCAAGGCGCCTGGTTTCGCCATGGCCGCCATTCTCGTACTCGCGCTGGGCATAGGCGCGAACACCGCAGTCTTTAGTCTTGTGGACACCATGTTGTTTGCGCCTCCCGGTTATGCGAAGCCGCATGAACTGGTCCAGGTTTTTTCCCAGGACAAAAAGAACCCGAAAAGTTTCCGCGCCTTTTCTTATCCAACTTTAAGCGACATTCGCGCGCAGAATTCGGTTTTCTCCGGCGTCGCTGCGCACAACGTCGGCATGGTCGGACTCGGCGAAAAAGGAAATACGCGGCGTGTATTCGCCGATGTTGTTTCGTCGGATTACTTCGCGGTTCTCGGCGTTGCCCCATTGCAGGGCCGCGTCTTCTTGCCGGAAGAGGAAGCGCCGGGACGCGATGCCCACGTCGCGATCGTGAGTTATTCCTACTGGGCCAGGCATAATCTCGACCCTTCGATTCTAGGATCGCAAATTTTGATCAATGGTCGTTCTTGCACCGTGGTCGGAATCCTGCCGCGGACATTTACCGGCACGATGACGGTATTTTCGCCGGAAGTGTGGGTGCCACTAAGCGCCTACGATTCAATCGCGAACAATTTCGCCACCGAAAAAAGCAAGCCGCTGGCGAGTCGCGATGGTGAGCATTTGCTGTTGATCGGACGTTTCAAGCCGGGCATGACCGCAATGACAGCAGAAGCGGCACTGAAGACGCTGGCAACAAATCTGGAGAAAGCGTTTCCGGTTGAACAAAAGGATCAAACCTTCACCACGGCGCCGGTATCGCGTTTTTCCATCAGCGATGATCCGCCGGATGACAGCCAGGTCGCAGCGATCGCACCCCTCTTGATGGGGATGGCAGCAGTCGTTTTGTTAGTCGCGTGTTTGAATCTGGCCAACATGCTGCTCGCGCGTGGCACAGCGCGACGCAAAGAAATCGCGGTGCGCCTCGCACTCGGCGGCAGCCGATGGCGGATTGTCCGACAATTGTTGACCGAAGGGTTGCTGCTCGCATTCCTCGGAGGAGTTGGAGGATTGATGCTCGGCATTTGGTGCTCGGGCCTAATGGCGCGATCACTCACTAGCCTGATGCCTTTCGATGTCGTGTGGAATGGCGGACCAAGTTTGCCCGTCCTGGCGGTAACGTTTGGGTTTTGCCTGCTCGGGACCGTTTGTTTCGCGCTCGGACCGGCGATGAAACTTTCGCGCAGTTCGGTCATTGAAGATTTGAAAGAACACGCAGGCGAGGATTTAGTCCGGCGGCGGTGGCGGTTTTTGCCGCGCAACCCGCTCGTGGTTGCACAAATTGCATTCTCACTCGCTTTGCTCACCGCCGCAGCGCTATTCATTCGTGGTGCCAACAAGGCGGCCAAGTTCGAGACGGGTTTGCATGCAGAAAAGGATTTATTGCTCGAAGTGGATGCGAGCTTGTCGGGTGCGCCTCAATCACAAGTTCAGCAGACATATCGCGCGTTGAGCGATCGCCTGGCCACGCTTCCGGGAGTGCAGCACGTCAGTATTTCAGCAACCGCACCGTTTGGAATGTTGTCGCTAGGCAAGGCAATTCAGCGTGCCGGCGTGCACGCGGCGCCAGACGAAAAACCGTCGAACGCGGCCGAAGGTCTCGCTTACAGGACACGTTTTCATAGCGTGGGCGCCGATTACTTTGCCAGCGTGGGTCTGCCAATTTTGCGCGGACGCGCTTTCTCGATGAATGAATCGACGCACAGCGAAGGACCAGCCGTTGCCATCATTGATGAAACCCTCGCGCGAAAACTTTGGCCTGACGGTGATGCGCTGGGTCAACGCGTTCAATATGCGGATGATAACGCTCCGCGCGCACCAGGTGAGGGGGACAACATGGGTATCAGTCAGGGCGGAAAAGGCAACATCAAGACTGGTGAAGCGATCGAGGTGGTCGGCATTGTCCCATCAACGCGCGGTGCGCTATTCGAGCGGCAGCCGCGTGGCTCAATTTACGTGCCGTTCGCGCGCGGCTTTCAAAGCGCAGCGTATTTCTTTCTGCAATGCCCCGGCCTTACAAAAGAAAATGTCGCCCAAATGGCAGACTCGATTCGACGCAGTGTTCGGGAGGTTGATCCGATCCTGCCAGTCCTTTCGCTAAGAACGTATCCGCAACACGTCGATTCCAATCTGCAACTCTGGACGGTTCGTGCCGGTGCGACTTTGTTTACAGTTTTCGGTGCCCTGGCATTGACGCTGGCGATCGTCGGCGTTTATGGCGTAAAAGCCTACTCGGTGGCCCGTCGCACGCGCGAAATCGGAATTCGGATGGCTCTTGGCGCCAGACCGAGCACCGTGCAGTGGATGATTTTGCGCGAAGGCTCATTCATGCTCACCGGTGGAATTGTCATCGGGCTGTTGCTTGCGATCGCCACCGGAAAAATTCTCAGCGGAATGCTTTATCAGGTTGGCGCGCTTGATCCGGTTGCATTTTCCACTGCCCCCGTCTTGCTCGGGGCTGCAACCCTGCTCGCGACCTGGCTGCCCGCGCGACGCGCTACGCGAATTAGTCCGATGATGGCGCTACGGACGGAGTAGGCTGCCGACAATCGGCCGGTCTGTTAGGCGACGGCAGGCGGCGAACTGGCAATTGGATAGCCGATTTGTCGCTGCGCTCGCCTTCGACTCCAGCGTTGTCGAAATTGATCAAGCCACAAATAAATCACCGGGGTGGTGTAGAGCGTAAGCATTTGTGAAACGATCAAGCCACCGACAATGGCGATGCCGAGTGGCTTGCGCAATTCGCTCCCCATTCCCATCCCGATGGCAAGTGGAAGAGCACCGAACATTGCGGCCATCGTGGTCATCATGATGGGGCGAAAGCGAACGAGACACGCCTGATAAATTGATTCTTCCGGGCTGAGTCCTTCGTTCCGTTCGGCATCAAGCGCGAAATCGACCATCATGATCGCGTTTTTCTTCACGATCCCGATAAGGAGGATGATACCAATGACGGATACGAGATCGAGTTCGTAGCCGGTCACCCACATTCCAAGAAGCGCGCCCAGTCCAGCTGATGGCAATGTCGACAGGATCGTTAGCGGGTGAATCAAACTCTCATAAAGCATGCCCAGAACGATATAAACGGCGATAAGCGCGGTGAGGATGAGCAATGGCTCAGTGCCAAGGGACGTTTGAAAAACCTGGGCCGTGCCAGCGAAATTTCCGCGGATAGTCGACGGCTCCGAGTACACGTTTTGCATGCTCGACAATTTGTGTAGCTTCGCCTAACGAAACGCCTCCGCCGTGTTGAAGGAGATTGTCACACATGGGAATTGGCCCTGGTGATTGACGGAGAGCGGTGTGTTATCAAATTGGAAATGCGCGATCGTACTGAGGGGTACCTGGTTTTCGGAATTTGATTTGACGTAAATTTTGTCCAGCGAGTTGGGATCGACGTAAAACTCGGGATCAACCTCGAGGATGACGTGATATTGATTTTGCTGTGTATAGATGATGGAGACCTGTCGTTGCCCGAAGGCGCTATAAAGGGTGCTATCGACCGCCTGCGGTTGAATTCCAAGCCGGGCCGCCGCATCGCGGTCAATCACTACCGTTTCCTGTAGCCCTCGAAATTGCTGGTCGCTGGTCGCGTCTTTGATTTGCGGATATTCGTGAAGCTTCTTCACCAGTCTTGGTGCCCACGTATTCAGTTCCTCGATATTTTGATCTACTAATGCGTATTGATACTGCGCTTTGGACGATCTTCCGCCAACACGGATGTCCTGATTGGCTGTTAGAAAAAGTTGTGCTCCGGGAATTTTCGAAAGCTTTTGCCGGAGCCGGGCGATGACTGCGCCTGCGTCATCTTTTCGTTCATCTTTGCCGGGGCCTTTCGGTTTCAGGCTGATGAACATGCGTGCGTTGTTCAGCGCCTGACCCGTACCGCCGCCGAAAAACGAGCCAACTGCCTGTACCGCCGGATCGGCCATCACCGTTTTCACGACCTCCTCTTGCTTTTCCTTCATCGCTTCGAAGGAAATGTCCTGCGCGGCCTCCGTTGTTCCCATCATTTGGCCGGTATCTTGTTGCGGAAAGAATCCCTTCGGGACAACGAAGTAGAGCGAAACAGTCGCGACGCAGACCGCAAGAGTCACGATGAGCATTAGATATTCGTGCTCGAGCACCCATTTGAGCGTGCGCTCATAAAACTTGTGCATCGCGTCAAAGCCACGTTCGCTTAGTCGTTCGATCAGGCTGCGTCGTCGCAGTTGATCTTCGCTTTTCAGAAATCGGCCGCAAAGCATCGGCGTGAGCGTTAGTGAAACGACACCGGAAACAAGGATCGCAGCACTAAGCGTTACCGCGAATTCATGAAACAAACGGCCGATCAGCCCAGCCATGAACAAAAGCGGGATGAAAACCGCGACCAGCGAAAGGCTAATTGAAATGACAGTAAAACCAATCTGGCGCGCGCCCTTCAGCGCGGCCTGCAACGGAGATTCTCCCTTCTCAATGAAGCGCACAATATTTTCGATGACAACGATTGCATCGTCGACCACAAACCCGGTCGAAATCGTCAGCGCCATCAGCGAGAGATTGTCGAGGCTATAACCACACAGCCACCTCACCCCGAAGGTGCCGGCGAGGGCGAGCGGCATAGTGATGCTGGAGATAAATGTCGGCCAGAATCGCCGGAGAAAGAGAAACATCACCATCACCACCAGCGCCATTGTGATGAGGAGCGTTAGCTCGACATCCCGCACCGAGGAGCGGATTGTTACCGTGCGATCGCTCATTACATCGAGATGCACGCTCGGCGGCAA
>QHPU01000040.1:9486-12666 GCA_003219175.1 Verrucomicrobiota bacterium
GACGTCACGCAGCGGCACCGCCGCCCCATTATGCTGGGCGACAATGATCGGCAAGTATTGATCCGCCTGGGTCAACTGATCGTTGCTCGTGATGACGAAACTTTGTTCCGGGCCATCCAAGGCGCCTTTGGGTGAGAGCACGTTCACTTGCGACAGGGTTGCGCGAATGTCTTCCAGGCTGAGTCCCATGGAAGCGAGGGCCACTGGATTGATCTGCACGCGAACGGCAGAGTTGGCACCGCCCCCAATGATTACCTGGCTTACGCCTTCCGCCTGACTAATGCGCTGGCCGATGATCTGGTCAGCCAGGTTATAGACTTGCGAGAGCGGCAAAGCATCCGAGGTCATTGCCAACACCATGATCGGGGCATCGGACGGATTCGCCTTGCGATAAAATGGCGGTTGCGGGAGGCCGGTCGGCAATTCACCCGAGGCGGCGTCGATCGCGCTCTGCACATCGCGTGCGGCCCCGTTGATGTCGCGATTCAGATCGAATTGGATGGTGATGTTCGATCCGCCTAACGAACTGACCGAGGTGATTTCCGAAACACCGGCGATTTGCGCGAACCGCCGCTCCAGTGGCGCGGCCAGAGATGAAGCTGCCGTCGCGGAATCGACCCCAGGCTCCTGAGCGCTCACCGAAATCGTCGGGAAATCAACCTTTGGTAAGGGCGCGACTGGTAGAAAATTATAGGCGACGACTCCAAGCAACAATACTCCTGCGGCCAGAAGGGACGTCCCCACCGGTCGGCGGATGAATGGTTCGGAAACGTTCATGGCTCAAAAGCCGAGGCCATCTTCATCGTGACCCACTCCAACCATTTCGTGTTCCTTCTCATGATCATGGTTGCCATGTGCGCGGGAAGCCGCCGGCCTAAGCGGCACCGGGTGCTCAAATTCTGTTGTTGTCTTAAGCGGTAACTGCGCTTGCGCGACCCGACCTCGATGGCGCCGTTGCTCGAACCAGGCACGTAATCGATCGAGATAAAGATAGATGACCGGTGTCGTATAAAGCGTCAGGAATTGCGAGAGGAGTAATCCGCCGACGATGGATATACCCAACGGACGCCGCAACTCGCTTCCACTGCCAGTCTCAAGCGCGAGCGGCAACGCGCCCAACAGCGCCGCCGCCGTCGTCATCATGATTGGGCGGAATCGCAGAAGACAGGCCTGATAGATCGACTCTTCGGCTGACAAGCCCTCCTTGCGTGCGGCTTCGAGCGCGAAGTCAATCATCATAATCGCGTTCTTTTTCACGATGCCGATGAGCAAAATAATTCCGATCAGCGCGACCAGCGAGAAGTCGATCCGGCAAATCAGCAGCGCGATCAATGCGCCGACGCCCGCGCTTGGCAGAGTCGAAAGGATGGTGATCGGATGCACATAGCTTTCGTAAAGAATGCCGAGAACGATATAGATCACGACGACCGCCGCCAAAATCAGCAATGGCTCGGTGGTCAGCGAAGAGCGAAATTCCGCCGCGGCGCCAGTGAAGTTTGTTGCGATCGTATCCGGGAACCCGATCTCTCGCTCGGCTTTTTCGATTGCCGGAATTGCGTGGCTGAGCGAGCTACCATTTCGCAAATTAAAGGAAATCGTCGCGGCGGGGAATTGTCCCTGATGTGGAATGGAAAGCGGCGTGTTGCTGATATGCATGGTGGCAAACGCGCTCAACGGTACCGGCTGGCCTGTGCTCGACTTAACATAAATCTTGTCGAGCAAATCGGGTGACTGGCGAAAGTTCGGTTCCACTTCAAGGATGACGCGAAATTGATTAAGCTGGGTGAAAATAATTGAGACCTGACGTTGCCCGAATGCGTCATAGAGCGTGTCGTCGATCGCCTGGGTAAGCACGTTGAGGCGCGAGGCTTTTTCGCGGTCGACATCAACATTGAGCTGCAAACCGTTCACCTGTTGATCACTGGCTACATCACTGAGTTGTGGAAGTTGGCCAAGTTTTTGCACCAGTTTCGGAGTCCACTCAGCCAGCTCGGCTGCATCCGCGTCCTGCAAAATGTATTGGAATTGAGTGCGGCTGACGCGGGCGTCGATTTGCAAGTCCTGCGCCGCCTGCATAAACAGGGAGACGCCTTCAACATCGCGAGTGGCGTTGCGCAAACGTTCGATAATTTTCTCGGCGTTGGCGCGCTGATTGTGGGGCTTTAGCACAATGTAAAGCCGCGCCGTGTTGACCGTCGCGTTCAATGTGCCTGCCCCGACGGAGGCTGACACACTGGCAACATCGGGATCTTTTCGAATGATATCGGAAACAGCGTGAACGCGCTGCACCATAGCCTTGAACGAAATGTTCTCGGCGGCATCGGTCACGCCGACAATCACTCCGGTATCTTGCTGGGGCAGCAATCCCTTTGGCACAATGACATAAAGCAAAATCGTGGCAACGAGCGTGACGAGCGCCAGAATGAGGATGAATCGCTGATGGGCGAGCACCCAGCGCAGTCCGCTTTCATACAAGTCGCGAAACCGTACCCAAAGATCCTCCGTCCGGCGGTAGAACGCACTGGTATGCTGGCCGCTTTCTTCCTTTTCCGAGCGCAGCAGCTTTGCGCACATCATCGGTGTAAGCGTCAACGAAACAAACGCCGACACGCCAACGGCAACGCTCATCGTAATCGCGAACTCGCGGAACAGGCGTCCCACGATGCCGGTCATAAACAGAAGTGGTATGAAGACGGCAACCAGCGAAAGGCTCAGCGATATGACGGTGAAGCCAATTTGCCTTGCACCTTTGAGAGCTGCTTCCAGCGGCGAATCGCCGGCCTCAATGTGGCGCACAATGTTTTCGATCATGACAATTGCGTCATCGACCACAAAGCCGGTCGAGATGGTCAACGCCATTAACGACAGATTATCGAGGCTGAACCCGGCCAGATACATGATGCCGAAGGTTCCGATGAGAGAGAGCGGCAAGGCCACGCTCGTGATTACCGTGGTCCAAAGTTTTCGGAGAAACAGAAACATTACCATGACGACCAGGGCCATCGTCAGGAGCAATGTGAATTGGACGTCGCGCACCGAGGCACGGATCGTTTCCGTGCGATCGGCCAGGATATCGACGTGGACGGATGGTGGTAACGCGCTCGTCAGGCGAGGCAGCACCTGCTTCACTCTTTCGACGCTTTGAATGATGTTCGCGCCCGGCTGCCGCTGAATGTCGAG
>QHPU01000058.1:0-25433 GCA_003219175.1 Verrucomicrobiota bacterium
CGCGGTCAACAATTGCAACTACGACAGAGATTTATGACTACCTACGAGTCCTGTTTTCCGCGGTAGGGCAACCGCATGATCCGGCGACGGGCAAGCCGCTTGTCCGCCAAACGCCCCAGCAAATCGTCGACCAGATTCTTGCCTACCCGCCGGAGACGAAAATTGTGGTGCTTGCGCCGATCCTAGAGAACGAGCGTGGCGAATTTCGGGATGTGATCGAGAAATTGCGGCGCGAAGGGTTTGTTAGGGCTCGCATTGACGGGGAGATCACCGAACTGGGCCGGCCGGAGCCGATTCGGCTGAAAAAGACGGAATCGCACACCATCGAAGCAGTGGTAGATCGATTGATTATTCGCGATGGGGTTCGAGTGCGCCTGGCGGATTCGATTGATACGGCGCTGAAATGGGGCGGAAACCGTGTCGTCGTCTTACGGCAGCAACAATCTGAGTGGGAAACTGATCGGTATTCCACCGACTACGGAAATGCTGAAAGCGGTTTCACCCTTGGAGAACTCACTCCGAAGCATTTTTCCTTCAACAGCCACTTCGGTGCCTGTCCGGCATGCCATGGGTTGGGCACGCAGCTGGTGGTTGATCCGGAGTTGATGATTTCTGAGCCGGAGAAATCAATCGCGGAAGGCGTGATTACGCCGTGGCGACGAGGGCCGAAGCGCATGCAAGCCTACTACAAAAAATTACAGGGGGCGCTTGTGAAACATTTTCGCGTCGACGAAGAAGTGCCGTTCACGGATCTGCCGGACAATTTTAAGAGCGCACTTTACTTCGGAACGGGTGAGAAGCCGATCGAAATCAAGGTTGGCAGCAATGGGGAAAAGGTCAGCAAGCCTTTTGAAGGTTTGGTGCCGCAAATGCAGCGGCTCTACGAGGAAACCGAAAGCGAATTTACGCGCAATCGCATCCGGTCTTTCATGACACGAGAGCCATGCAAGGTTTGCCGTGGTGCGCGCCTCCGTCCTGAAATTTTGGCGGTGACGATCTGTAGCCGCTCCGCTGTGCGGAACGCGGCCCTAGGCGACGATTGCGATGGCATGGTTTCGCCCAGAGGGCGACGGCTGCAGGAGGAATGCGAGCTCAACATTCATCAATTTACCGAGCTGACGGTCGAGGACGCAGCCGACTTCATTTCCAAGATCGAGCTCTCCAGCCAGCAAAAGCAGATCGCTTCGGAAGTGGTGCGGGAAATCCAATCGCGTTTGCAATTCTTGCTCGAAGTTGGGCTGGGCTATCTCACGCTCGATCGCGAGAGCGGGACGCTCAGTGGCGGAGAAGCGCAGCGCATTCGTCTCGCGACGCAAATCGGTTCGGGGCTGGCTGGAGTCCTTTATGTCCTCGACGAACCAAGCATCGGGTTGCATCAACGGGACAACATTCGGCTGCTCCGGACACTTAACCGTTTACGCGATCTCGGAAATTCCGTCATCGTGGTCGAACACGACGAAGAAACTATCCGCGCGGCCGATCACATTATCGATCTCGGACCGGGGGCGGGGCCGCGCGGCGGTGAAATCGTCGCGCAGGGGACGCTGGGCGAAATTGTGCGAGCGGAACATTCGATTACCGCCGAATACCTTTCCGGTCGGGCTCGAATCGCGATTCCAAAACATCGTGTGGCTCCGCGTTCAAACGACAATAGCAGTAACAGACCGCCGGTGCAGGAAGGTTGGCTAGCGATTCTTGGGGCGAGCGAAAATAATCTCAAGAATGTCAGCGCCTTTTTCCCCCTCGGTTGTTTCATTTGTGTGACCGGCGTGTCCGGCAGCGGGAAGTCCACCTTAGTGGATGACATTTTGCGGCGGGCGTTATTTCGTCATTTCTACAACGCGAAGGAAAAGCCTGGGGCGTTTCGTGCTCTGAGCGGACTCGATCAGATCGACAAAGCGATCGTCATTGACCAGAGTGCAATTGGGCGCACCCCCCGCTCAAATCCGATCACTTACAGCGGCGCGTTCACCCCGATTCGGGAATTGTTCGCGCAACTTCCCGCCGCCAGAGTGCGTGGCTATGATGCCGGACGTTTCAGCTTTAACGTCAAAGGCGGCCGCTGCGAAAATTGCGAAGGTGGCGGATTGATCAAGATCGAGATGCATTTTTTGCCCGACGTTTATGTCGAATGCGAAGTGTGTCACGGGCGACGCTACAATCGCGAGACGCTGGAGATTACTTACAAAGGGAAGAACATCGCCGATGTGCTCGATCTGACGGTGGACGAAGCGGCGCGTTTTTTCCGAAATGTTCCAAGCGTGTCTGACAAATTGAATGCGATGCTGGATGTCGGGCTCGGTTATTTGCGACTGGGGCAGCCCGCGACGACGCTTTCCGGTGGTGAAGCGCAGCGTGTGAAACTCGCAGCCGAGCTGGCCAAGAAGGCAACCGGACGCACGTTTTACATTCTGGATGAGCCAACCAGTGGTTTGCATTTTGCCGACATTGAAAATTTATTACGCGTGCTGATGAAGTTACGCGACGCCGGCAACACGTTGGTGGTGATCGAGCATAATCTCGAGGTAATTAAATGCGCCGATTGGTTGATCGATCTCGGACCGGAAGGCGGGGAACGCGGTGGCCGAATCATTGCCACCGGTGCGCCGGAGAAGGTTGCGCAGGTTGCTGGAAGCTATACCGGAGAGTTCCTGCGACCGCTTCTACGATGAATCTCTCACGAACGCTGGTCGGCGGGATTTGCATCGGAATGATTGCATTCGCGGACCTCGCATTTGCCGAGCGCACTAACGAAATCGCAGAAGCGGCGCGACCCATCGATGAAGGAGTGCCCGAGGTAGCGGTTTACCAGCTCCAGAAGCTGATCGCCAGACCGAACGGCGTGGACCAGATTAAGGCCACAGGGAAACTGGCTGAGGCTTTGATCGCGGCGCAGCGCCCGACGGAGGCGCTCCACCTGCTGGAAGACCCGCTTTTGCGCGGTTCAACGAGCGGGAAATTTCTCCGAGCTCAAGCGTTTGCAGCATTAAATCGGTACGACGAGGCGCTGCCATTGTATCGCGAGGTTGTGCAGAGCAACGATCTGCAACGTGCTGCGGCCGCATTCGGTACTGCGGAAATGCTGCGCGCTCTCGATCGAACCGACGAAGCAATCAATGCATATCGCAGCCTGGAAAACGATCCGCGCTTTGGTATCCCGGCGCGCTTGCGGGAAGCCGAATTGTTTATCGCTAAACAAGACAGTGCCATGGCCCGGCGCCTTCTCGACGCGACGCAAACGAAAATCGTGCGCGATAAACGGCAAAAACGTCTCTTGCATGCACGCCTGGAGTTGCTCAATCAAAAGCCGGAAAGGGCGATCGGATTGCTCGATTCGCTGGTGAAGAAACCGGAAGGTGAATCGCGCGAAACGGTGATTGCGGCGCTCTTTGCCATAGCGGACGCACATTTGCAGCTGAATACGCCGGAGTCGGGCGACGATTATCTGGAAGATTTTATCGAACGCCATCCGAATGATCCGGCCTTGCCGCAAGTCTTCGCTAAGCTGGATCAGGTTTACCGGGCAGAACGAAAGGCGCCGCGCAATGAGCTAGAAAAATGGGCGCGAGACCCGATGCAGCCGAGGCGCGGCTTCGCCCGTTGGTATCTCGCCCAAATCGATCTCCGGGCAGGTCGCCGCGAAGAAGCGATGCGACAGTTCGAGCAAATTCGCAGTGCAACGCCGATGCCGACGGCTTTGGCCCCGGCGCTCCTGCAATTTGCACGCCTTCAAATCGAGGCGGGAAAGATCCCTGATGCGCTCATCATTCTCGGTGAAGTAGAGAAGACGAATCCAGCGCCGCAGATGCGCGAGCAAATCGATTTCGAATCGGGACGCGCCATGTATGCAGCGCAGAGATTTCGGGATGCGGCGACTCGTTTCGAGATTTTGGAAAACGATCGCTCCGCGATTGCACCGGTATCCCTGGTGAACGCTTCGCTGGCGTCGCTTCAGGCGGAGGATAAAACAAAAACGGAACGCGATAAGGCAGAGCTAATCAGCCGGGGTCGATCTGATGACGCGGCAGAGGTTTCGTTGGAGCAGGCGCTGGCCGCAGCTCAACACGGTCAAAAGGATGCGGCAGCATTGCTCCGGGATTTTGTCCGCCGCGCACCCGGTCATCCGCGCGTTTCCGAAGCGCAGATAGCGTTGGCTGAGATCGCGTATCATGCCACTCCACCGCAGCTGGATGAGGCCGAAAAAGATTTAGCCGCGGCGCGTGAGGCGCATCCCACAGAACTTGCCGTCGAACGCGGCGACTACCTTGCCGTCTGGCTGGCGGACGCGCGTGGAGCAGACAGTGATCATGTCATCGCATCGGCGCGTGATTTTCTGCGAATCCATCCTCACTCGTCGCTGGCTGCGGAGGTGCGTTTGAAACTGGCGGAATCGCATTTTCGCCGGCAGGATTTTGCCAGCGCACAGACCGAATTCGAAACTCTGGCGCAGGAGAATCCGAAATCGTCTTTTACCGAACAAGCCTTCTTTCTAGCCGCGAAATCGGCGATGGCGAGCATGGCCAGCCATTCACTCGATCATGCTCTGGAATTGCTGACGCAGGTCGTGACCATCAATGGTGATTTCAGGTGGGCCGCGCGTAACGAACAAGCCGCGATCGAACGCCGATTGGGTAAATGGCAGGATGCTCAGGCGCTGTATGACGAGGTTTTGAAAGGGGATGCGCGCGGCATGGAAAAACGCGAAGCGCTTTGTGGGAAAGCTGACATTTTTTTTGAACAGGCGAACGCGGATCTGTCAAATCTGCAGCGCGCCGTCGCAATTTACGACCAACTCGCGAACGAAGCGGTAAACCAGCCGCACTGGCGTAACCAGGCATTATTCAAAAAAGGCGTTTGTCTCGAAAAAGGTTCGGACCGGGAAGGTGCACTCGCGACCTTCTACCGCATTCTCGAGTTCAATCCTGCGCCTGATAAACCGCCGGAATTTTTTTGGTTTTACAAAGCAGGATTCAACGCCGCGCGCTTGCTGGAGGAACAACAAAAGTGGGAGGCAGCGGCGGTAATTTACGAAAAGTTGGTAGCGGCCAACGGACCGCGCAGCGAAGAAGCGAATGCACGGCTGGGCCAACTGCGGTTGGAGCATTTCCTTTGGCAATAATAGAAAGAAAATTGGCTGTTTTTGCTGTTGTATTGCGCCCAAAAGCAGCGCATAATTTCTCTATGAAAACACGGTTCGGGCTGCCCTGCCTGGCCGGTTGGATGGGGCGATGCGGCGTCGCGTTTATCGCGCTGACGTTTTGCGCATCGGCCTTTGCTGATCCGAGTAAGAATGTAGTGGCAACGCCGAAAGCGTCGGCGATCAAAGCGCAAACTGACGCGCAAAGACTCGCCTACAAAAAGCAAATCTACATTTTCGTCTCGAGCTCGGGCATTCCCCAGCCAATCGAACGAGTAGCCGGCGCAATACCAACCACTGTGGTCCCGATGTTTATCGCCGGGAATCACGTTGGCGAATAGCGGCGGGATTAAACCTGCCAGCGGCAACGCGCTCACACAGAGCGCGGAGTGGGTTATTTATTTTTTCGCCAATTCATCAACGCCCGCAAACGCCGCCCAGTCTTTTCGATGGGCCGCCGCCTTTCCTGGTGCAACAGGGCCCGATAGCGCCGCTGCCCGGTCTCCATCTCGCGAATAAATTCGCGTGCGAACTTTCCACTTCGGATTTTCTCGAGGGCTGCTCGCATGTTTTTGGTGACGTGTTGATTCACAATTCTTGGCCCAACTGTCATCTCCCCCCACTTTGCAGTATCGGAAATCAAGTCGCGCATTCCTGCGATCCCGACCTCGTGGATCATGTCGACGATAAATTTGAGTTCATGCAGACATTCAAAGTAGGCCAGCTCTGGGGCATAACCGGCCTGAACCAACGTCTTGAAGGCAGCGTGAATCAGCGCGGTGGTTCCACCACATAATACCGCCTGTTCCCCAAACAGGTCGGTTTCAGTTTCCTCACGGAAGGTGGTTTCAATCACGCCGGCACGCGCGCAGCCGATTGCTTTAGCCCAGGCAAACGCAATCGCGCGCGCCTGTCCCGTGAAATCGTGCTCGACCGCGACTAAAGCGGGGACACCGCGACCCGCCACAAACTCGCGGCGTACCATTTCCCCGAGGCCCTTGGGGGCCACCATTAGGACATTCACATTCGGCGGCGGGACAACCGTTTTGTAAACAACCGTGAACCCGTGAGCGAAAAGAACGGTCTGTCCGGCACGCAAGTGAGGTGCAATTTGTCTCCCAAAAACGCCTGGCATCGTCGTGTCTGGTAACGCCAGGAAAATGATATCCGATCGCTCGACCGTCTCCCGCAACGGCAACACCGGCAAGTGGTGAGCACGCGCGAGCCCGCGCCTTTTGCTATTTCGGCGCAGCCCAACCATAACGGTGAACCCGCTATCTCGAAGATTGAGCGCGTGCGCGTGACCCTGCGAGCCAAAACCGATTACGCCGCAAATCTTTCCACGAAGCGCGTCAAGTCTGATCTGTCTATCGCGATAAATGCGCACTGGCATTGCCTGACAGAGTGGCTGATGCGGGGAGCCGCGCCAAATTGAATTTAATTGGCTGCGATCCGCTGCGACGCTGCCATCGCTCGCAAGCGCGCGACTTTGTCGCGCGCCTTTTGCGCCTCGGTCGCACGGCCCATCTTATCCAGGATTTCGGCGAGCATGAGATATTGCCGGGGCTGATCCGGCTCGCGTCCAACCGCACGGCGTTGCGCCGCGAGGGCGGCATCGAGCCGTCCTTCGCGCAGCGAAATCTGGGCGAGCAAATTCAAAGCGCAGACATCATGGATATCCAGGGAAGCGGCGTAGCGCAATGCGCGAGTAGCTTGAGCGACGTCATTACTCTCGGCATAGAGCCGGCCTTCCGCTAACCATGCGGCATGATGCCACCAATTTTCGTGGACGTAATTTTCGACCAGGTGGAGTGCCGGACCAGGGCCTTGCGTCCGCCGCACCAATTCCGATTCACGACTGACCAGTTCCCATGCCCACGGATGATCATCGCGCGCGCGTTCAAGAATGGCGATGGCTCCCGAATCGTCGTTTGCTCGTGAGCGCATCGCCGCAAGATTAAGAGCTGCGATCCAGCTTCGCGGAAAGCGAGTGGTCGATTGCCTCGCCTCTTCGACGCCGCGCGAAAGTAAGGATTCGCTTTCGGCCTTCTTTCCTTCGTGCGCGAGAACGCTAGCAAGATTATTTCGCGCGATGGGATAGTCCGGGTTGATTTCGAGAATGTGGCGCAGCATTTTTTCGGCGACTTCATATTCACCGCGGTCGGCATAAATCTGCGCGAGGTTTACACCTACGCGCGAGCTTGTGCCGCCTGCGGCCAGCGTGCATTTATAGAACCTTTCCTGATCACTCCAGTCGCTGCTGCGAATCGCACTACGCAGACTTAATGCGATCATGGCAAAGAGCGCGGTCGCGGCCAAACCACCTCGGAATCGGTGTGGCAAATCCAGGGCGCAGCCGGCGAGGAAGATCAGAAAGCCGACGCTTGGCAAATATAGCCAATGCTCGGCCACGGTGGCATTGAGCTGCACAATATTCGAGATCGGCAGGTAGGCAGCGAAAAACCAAATCGCTCCCAGGATTCGCAGACGCCGGCCATTCCCGGGCCTTGCGCAGCCATAAATAAATGCGGCCAACACGATCAGACCGCTAATCGAGAGATACTCCAACTCGGCTGATCTGCGCCAGCTTGCGCGATCGCGATAATTGTCGGGGTCAAAAATCGTACGCTCCATGTGCAGATTAGCAGGGAAAACCATGAGCCGGCCGTAGTCACCAAGCGCGCGGAGCATTAAGGAAGCGCGAACGCTGCCTGACCAATCTTCAATAAACGGTTGGTCCGCGCGGACAGGTGGAAGCCGACGCAATTCAGCATATGCACCAAGGACCAACGCGCAGCAAATCACGGAGGCGACCTTGGTTTTTTTGCGAATGTCTGCGGCGAAGGCGAGCGTGTGAACCAGAAATATGAATATCCAAATGCAGGCGATTTCACGCGAGCAAAGTGCCAGAACCGCGCTGAGTATCGCTGCCGAATAAAGGGTGGTTTTTAACCAAGGTGACTCTGCGACTCGTCCACGCAACACCAATAGCCATGCCGCCGCTGAGAAAAGAAACGCAAGACTGTCGGCTCGTCCGGAAATGTAATCGATCGCGGCGGAATGCACCGGATGCACCATCCAGAGGCCGGAAATGAGGAACGCGGCTGTAAGTCTCGCGTTGACTGAATGCTGATCCGCATTATTCCAAAGACCGTTCCCATTGCGAAAGAGGACGGTGATTAAACGGTAGAGGACCAAGCCAGCGGCGACGTGCAGGAAAATGTTACCGAGGTGAAAACCGGCTGCATCTGCATCCCAGAAGAAGTAATCCACCATGTAGGAAAGATTCTGGACCGGCCGGTAATGCCCGCCGTAGGAGTCGAGAAAGAGGTAGTGGCGGAACGCTTCGAGAGCGAGGAGGGGGCTTTTTATGAATGGATTGTCACGGGTGAGGAAGATGTCATCCCATATTGGCGGGCCCTGGACTGCAGGCAATCGGACGAGGAAACCAATGGCCGCAAGAAACAGATAACGCGGCCACTGTTTCCTAAAAAAGGCAATGAAGCACCTGCGAAGAGTTACAGGCGGCAATGGATTAGCCGCAATCTTTTCCATGAGCAGGGTTGCGAGAGAGAAGCTGCATCCTTAAACAAACGAGCGTCCTCCCGTTCGCACGGAAGGACGCCCGAAGTCTAGAACTTCTATAGCCGGTTTAGGGACCGTAAGGCGACCAGAAGCCCGTGCTGGCAACGTCTGACAATACGGCGTAGTCAGAGGGAGATACCTGAGGAATGGTGTCCACCGTCTGTGCACCGTACGCAGTGCCGAAGAGGTTGGCTCCCGTGTTGTAAAGAATGCTGTCTTTCTTCACGTACTTGGTCCAATCGGTAGTACCGACCGTGAAACCGGTGGTCCGATTGGTTTCAATTGCGTATTGGTCGACGGCAGCGTCGATCATGCGCAGATCGTTAAGGATCTTGGAAGCCTGCGAACGTTTGCGTGCGCGCAGGAACCCAGGAACGGCTATCGCGGCCAGCAATGCGATGATTGCGACCACGATCATGATTTCCACCAGCGTGAAGCCGGCGTGTTTTTTATTCAATTTCATTAACATGTGTTTTAATTGCGTTTGTTGTTCTGTTTTGCGAGATGCGAGTGGCCGGACTCCGTCTGGTTCTCACAACTCATTCCCTGCCATTCCCTCGCGGGAATGACAGGCGAATGAATCGTCAGATTCGACTACGGGCCGTAAGGCGACCAGAAACCGGTGGTGGCGACATCCGACAGCACGGCTAGATCCGAAGCTGGGACTTGCGGAATGGTATCCACGGTCTGAGCACCGTAGGCGCTGCCAAGCAGGCTCCTGCCGGTGTTGTAGAGGCTCGAATTCTTTTTCAAGTAATTCGTCCAATCGGTGGTGCCGACCGCGAAACCGGTGCTGCGGTTGGTTTCGATCGCGTACTGGTCAACGGCGCCGTCGATCATACGTAGATCGTTGAGGATTCGGCTGGCTTGGGAACGCTTACGGGCGCGGAGGAACCCGGGCACCGCGATCGCGGCCAAGAGCGCGATGATCGCGACAACGATCATGATTTCCACGAGGGTGAAGGCCCCGCGGCGACTATTAAGTTTAGTAAACATTGCGTTAAGTTGCTTTCTGTTCTATAGGTTTTTTTGATTGCGCTTCCGAGGCACCCGCCCCGGAAGGCCGTCTTAAGGAGCACTCTCAGTGCCAATTGTCCCGCCGGCTTAGAATTTCTAGAAAATTGCGGTCGGAAAACCTCTTGAAGTGGACTATCCCCCAAGGCTTGATTCTGGCTGTCGACCTAAAAGGTAAGGCAGCCCTGCCGACCGACCCTAATCGTGTGACCTGACTATGCCCAAGCTATTCTCGCGATTGCGTCTACAACCTGCCCATTACGTGTTCGCTGCTGTTTTGCTCGTTCGGCTCTTTGTCCTTGGGCGGCTGGCAGGCTCGGTGTTCCTGTTGCCGACACGCGGAGACATGCACTTCTACGACGGCTGGGCTCAAAAGATTGTGGGTGGGCAGCTTACCGATCATCACGCCTTTTATGGCCTGCCGGGCTACGCCTACCTGCTCGCCGGGCTTTATAAACTTTGCGGTTATAACCCCTACATCCCGGAACTTTTGCAGTCCCTGCTGGACGCCGGAACGGCAACCCTTCTATATAAGATAAGCGTTGCCCTTGTTCCCCAATCTGGCGGACGCCGCGGCCAAATCGTCGGTTTGATGGCAGCGGCAGCGTGGGCCTTTTGCGTGCCTGCGCAAACCTATGCCGCGGTCCTGATGCCAACAGCTTGGTTTATCTTCGTCTTCTGGTTCATCCTATGGCGCATCATCAAAAGTCAGACTTCCCCAGACTGGTGGGAAGCACTGTTACTTGGCCTGCTTGCCGGTGTTACCGCGACCGCAATCGCGACTATTTTATTTTTGATTCCATTGTTATTTTGCGCAATTGGACTCAAACCGTCGGTTCCGGCTCGTTCGCACTTCCGCATCGTTGGCTGTGCGCTAGTTTTGCTGGGCGTCGCAATCGGGACATCGCCGTGTTGGTTGCACAACTATTTCATTGCGCGGGATCGCGTTCTTTTGTCTGCCCACAGCGGCATCAATTTCTGGATCGGAAATAATCCTGATGCGAACGGCTACCCGCGTTTTCCACCCGGGCTCCGCGCCGGCCAGGCTGCCATGTTACAGGATTCAATTGACGTCGCGGAATCGGCCGCCGGTCACCCGCTGAAACGCGGAGAGGTTTCACAATTTTGGTCGGCAAAAGCACACGACTACATTGCAAACTATCCGCTGGCATGGCTGCGACTGCTGGGTCTCAAGCTCCACAATTTTTGGAGCGCGTTTCAGTATGACGATCTCAGCATCATCACTAACCTGCGTGAGCAAGGAGTGACGCTCCCAGGGATTTATTTCGGATTGTTTGCTGCTCTGGCACTGCCGGCCATGATTCTGACCTGGAATGCCGCGCCACTTGGGCGTTGGATCACCGGCGCGATTTTCCTGCAGATGCTGGCCCTATTGCCAGTGTTCACGACGGAACGTTATCGCCTGCCTATTGTCCCCGGACTGGCTGTCTTTGCAGCATTTGGGCTGGTCACCCTTTTTAGCAATTTCGCGACTGGCAATCTTCGTCCCGTCCTTTCCTATGCCATGCTGTTAATGGTTTCGACCCTCTTTGTTTCCTGGCCGCAGCGCGAGCCCTCCCTCTGGGCGCTCGACGCCTATAATAGTGGCTGGCAAGCCCTAGAATCGGGCAATCTGTCGCTGGCGGAACGAAAGCTCGAGCTGGCGCGTGCTTATGTTCCCGATAATGCCGAGACCAACTTTGCTCTCGGCAATCTTAAGTTTGCACAAAACGACGCCGCCACAGCTTCGTCCTTTTATCTGACGACTTTGCGTCTTGATCCACGGCATCGCGGCGCGATCAATAATTTGGGTGTTATCGCGCTCGACGCTTCCGAATTCGACACCGCCGAAAAATGGTTTCGTCGCGCGGAAGATGTCGATCCACGCAGCGCGAAAACACACTTTCTCTTGGCCAAAGCACTGGTTGGCAAAAACGACCGGGTGAACGCTCGAGCTGAAATTGAAGCCGCGATCGCGCTAAAACCGGATCAGCCCGAGTTTAATTCCCTGAAACAGCAGATCGAACACGAGTGATTCGCCCGGACCTTTTGAGACGAGCGGAATGGGCGCTCGCGCTCCTACTCACCGCGACCTCGCTTCTTCTTCTCGGCGTCCGCGCAAATCGAGCCGGCGCCTTATGGCGGGACGAATGCGCCGTCGTCAACCTCGCGCAAATGCCGACAGTCTCCGACATCGCGCAGAATTTTCAGCACGAGGCATTTCCCGTTCCCTTTCCGCTGCTCGTTCGCGCGTACAGCAGTCTTTTCGGACGAAGCGATTTCGCCCTGCGGGGTTTCGGAATTCTCGCTGCGCTCGCGCTGCTGTGTGCAATGTGGTGGACGGCGAAGTTCACCGGTCATGGTCCGCCGCTTCTCGCTTTGGCGTTGATTGGACTTAACGCGACGGTTTTATTTTGGGGCACCACCGTTCGCGGCTACGGCCTCGGCGCAGCATTCATCATCGCTGCTTTTGGATCATTCGCAGCACTGCTGCTGAAACTAACGACGCCGCGTCTCATTATCGCTGGCGTGGTCTCGGTCGCCACTGTTCAATGTCTGGTTCATAATCTCGCCCTCATTGCCGCATTCGTTGCTGGGGCAACGATCGTTGCACTGCTCCTTCACGATTTTAAACGTCTGGTCGCCTTTCTCGGCATTCTCGCGCTCTGCCTCATTTCGTTTGTTCCCTATCTAGGCGCTTACTCCAGTTCATGGAGCGAAGTTGTGGAATTCCCAGTCTCGGCGCGCCTGCTCTGGAACCAGCTTGCGTTCGCCCTCGGCAATCCGAACGCGGCGCTCGCGTGGTTGTGGCGGCTTGCGTTCATTGTGTTGATAATCGCCGCGGTTTACCGGCTCTGCCGCACTTTCCGCGAAAGATCCGCCCAATGGAACGTTCTTCTCTTCGCCGCGATCAGCGCAATCGTTGCGCCGATTGCTTATTACAAGTTTCTCCAAACCCTGAGCTATCTCACGCGCTCCTGGTATTTCATCGCTCTCATTGCCGCGCTCGGGATTGCGCTCGATTGCCTCGCGGCGATTCTCGCGACCAAAGATCGGTTGCGCATCGGCCGATTACTCTTCGCCGCAGCTGCGCTCGTCGTCTTGCCGATCAACGCGTGGCCGGTAATCACGCAGCGCCAGACCAACATCGACATCATCGCGCAAAAAATCGCGACCGACGCAAAACCGTCGGACTTGATCGTGCTCGCTCCCTGGCAATACGCCATTTCATTTCAGCGTTACTATCACGGCTCGACGCCACAGATCACTCTCCCGTCGATCTCCGATCTGCGCGTTCATCGCTACGATCTCTTCCGCGAGAAAATGCTGGCTGAACATCCAATCGACGATGTCTTAGAAAAAATCCGGCAGACGCTCACTTGGGGAAACAGGGTTTGGTTGGTGGGCGGAATCAAATTGCCGCCGGAAGGCCGCGCGCCGCGAAACTTGCCGCCCGCATCGACCGCGAACGGCGTGTGGGACAACATTGCTTACAGCGACGCCTGGATGGAGCAACTCGGCATCTTTGTTCGCCAGCACACTCAGCGCGGGCAAAATGTTTCGCTGCCAGCGCGCGGTCCCATTAATCCATTTGAGGACGTGCCTTTGCTCGTCGTTGACGGTTGGCAGTGATTTAGAGGGCATTGAAGCTGCTCGAATCGCAGCCATGACCCCCACTCGCGATCTGCGCACAATATTCATTGTCGCGCTCGCGCTCGTCGCGATGACGCTCAAGCTCGCGACCGCCTATAACACCATCGGCACTAACGACGCCGTTTTCTTTTACGGGTTCGCCAAGGTCTTGAATGAACACGGGCTCGAATGGACCTACGCGCACAGCCGCTACTTCAATCATCCGCCGCTGACCGCTTACTTTTTGCGCGGGATCTTTGTGCTCACCGAACAACGTTGGTGTCAGGATCTCGGCATCCATTTCCCATTCCTGCTTCGTCTACCCGGCATTATTGCCGATTTTCTCGTCGTTCTCGTTCTGCTCGGAATCTCGAAGTCCCATTTCAAAATTCCTACCTGGGCTTTGGCCCTCTTCGCGCTGAGCCCGGTGTCGCTGATGGTATCGGGGTTTCACGGGAACACGGATCCTATCATGGTGTTGCCAATGGTCTGCGCGGTGTGGATGTCCCTTCGAAGTCGGCCAAAACTGGCGGGACTGTTCTTTGCGCTGAGTTGTCAGATTAAAATTGTGCCGCTGCTCTTGCTGCCGGCTTTTGTTTTCTTTTGGCTGTCGCAGGGCAAGATTCGCGAATTTCTAATTCCTGCGGCGATCGCGACCACAATTCTGTGGTTAGAGCCGCTTCTGAATTTTCCAGTGTTATTTGCGAAGAACGTGCTCGCCTACGGAAGCTATTGGGGAATGTGGGGAATAACCTACTGCCTTCGACTGACGGGAATGCCCGAGTTCAGTCGCGTTTCCTTTTTTGATCTCGGCCCGGGCCAGACGCTGGTCATTACCGTTCTCAAAATGATAATTCTAATCGCTGCTCTGATCATCGCATGGCAACGGCGGCATACTCGTGGCCTCGCATTCGTTGAAACGCTCGCCTGGACTTGGTTGATGTTCTTTATTCTGGCGCCGGGTGCGTGCCCGCAATACATGGTCTGGTTTGCGCCCTTTATTCTCCTCGCGTCGCCATCGCTTTATACCGCGTTAACGATCGCCAGCTCGATCTTCCTGTTCGCTTTCTACAACATCATCTCGGGTGGCCTGCCCTGGTCGGTCGCGCTGGCAATGGATGAATCCTCCCAGCATTGGATCGTATGGTCGCTCCTGCCATGGAGCGTCCTGATAGCCGGCGCGGTCGCGCTTTGGTTAAAACGTAATCACGGTAAACTCGATCTGCCTCTTCTTAGGTTGGAGAAGGTGCGCGCCGAAAACGCCTAGCTATTAGGCTAGGCGAGATCAGCTAGATCTTACGATGAAAGATCAGGTAAGGACCAAACTGCTTCACGAGCCGGAAGTTCTCCCGCACCACCTGATTGGGCGTGTCCGATTGAAATTCAAGAGAGCGGTTCTGTTCCCTACAAGAATCGATCGCGCGATCCAATAGCAGCCAGTCTGACGAGCCAACGTCAGCGGCGAGACGCGAATTGAGTCGGTTCGCCGACAGTGGATTCATTTCCAAAAAATAGGTGCCGGCTTGGAGTTTCGGCATCAAATGATAGATGAACGTGTCGCACCAGCTGCTCCGACGAAGATCGGCCGGTCCAACAAAAAGATGTTCCCCTGGAACGGATTGTTTTTCTAGCCAGTTCAGCATCCGAGCGATGCGAGTCGCTTCTCCTTTGGACGAGCAAGGAAAGTAACGCCCTTCATGTTGCGCCAAATTCCCGTCATCGCCGTTCCCGCCAAAGACAGCGAGGTAGTGGTCTGCCATAAATGGCATAAGCGGTGGCAACACGATTTGAAGGACCGCGAAAATGACAATGGTCGCGACCGTCACATAAGCGAGCCGCGGCCGCCATTCTCGAGAACGGGTGGCCAACACCAGCAACGACAACGGTAACGTCCCGATCGTCAGAAAGGCCACGGATATCAAGTGAAACAGATCGAGCCGTTGTGCCGCCTGCGTTGTCAGCGCGGCTCCGAGCAGGGCGAGTGAGAGAAGTAGCCGACCACGCGGGTCGCCAGCATTGCTCCGGACGAAAATGGTCCCAGCCATAATATTGAGAGCAGCGGCAAACAAATGGATAAAGAACAGTGTCCGCAGGTACGGTTCGACAACGAACATTGGAATGTGGCGCGCCGGACTCGTATAAACCACAGGGTAGAGAAATAGATTGTCGAGCAATGCGCGCAGCCCCACGAAGCACATGAGAAGGGCGAGAGGGAACAGACCACTCGCTGTGCCGATGATGAAACTGAACTGATGCCGAGCTGGGGTACGCCATAAGAACGGCAGCGTCGAGATCAGGGCCGCTGGCCCAAGGTCAACCCGATAGAGAAGGGCACCAGCGATGATCAGGCCTGCCACGAAGTAGTGCTCGGTGGATCTTGCGCCCGCCATCAACCAGATCCCTGCAAGCAGGCACGCGACGGCTCCGAACCACGCGAAGGCGATAATTTTGGTCATGAGAAGTAACGAAGCAGCGAGCAGGGTGCAGCAACCGGCCACCCCAACGTTCCACCGGGAAATGGACGCGAAAACGAGCGCCAGAATTAAAACCCGGTAGAGGAAGCCAACACAGCGTTCGACCGTTACATTCGTGCCGAAAGCGGAGTAGGTGGCGGCAAGCACATAAATATTTGCCGGTCCGTAAAACGTCTCGAAATCCCGGTAGGGCAACTCTCCATGGTTGATCAGCTCGGCATAAACCAAGACCGAACCCTCATCCATTTGCAAACCGGGCTCGTCAAACGCGGCGGTGAAGGGGATGATCAAGATAAAAAAAATCAAACCGCCGAGTAACAGGCGGCGGCGCTTGCCGGTCGAGATCTCGTGCGGGCGCCTCAGTTCCAGTCCGGTGTCGACATGCACCTTTGTGTCTGAGCCGGGTAGGGCAATCATGCCGCGCCGAAGGAGCGCATGCTATGCCAATATGGAAGCAAGCGCGCTGCGCTTGCGAGAGAAGGAAGTTCTTTTCGACCATCGGGCGAATGCGACTTGCCCAATGGCATCACCCGCCGCCAGCAAAGCGCGATCCTCGTTATCGTTCAGTTTCGGGAGTAGCTGCTTGGCGTGACGGATCGACTTGCGCAGAAAATATTCCGGCTGCGGTGATCGCGCGCCTGGTGTAGAGCTGGCATTGCTCACCACCGGCATTAAAACTGCTGATTTCAAATCGCGGTGGAACTCTCGACCGCATACAGTGCGGCAAACAGCGCCCGGCCGCGGTCTTACCCGCGCGTCGCATCCGCTCGTTTGACGTTGCTAAGAGTGCTCGTGCTCGCCGGCATCCTTGGTGTCGGAATCTTTCTGCGCCTGCCACCCGCGCTCTTTGACACAAATGCGATAGCGCTTCGTCCCGTGGCAGCCCTTCATCCCAAGGCGGCAGCCAAAGCCGGCTACGACGAACGACTTTATGAAATTTATACAGACGGGCTCATTGCCGGCGGACTTGGATCTTATCCCGATATGGTCAGCCAATATCGCGAACACCAGGCGACGCTGGTTGGTTCGATCGCCCCGCCGCTGCGCTTTCTCTACATTTTTGCGGCCTACGTTTGGCACACACTATTTGGAACGGAAGCTCTCCCTGCGCTGCACGCCGTCGCCGCTTTCTTCAGTATTTTGACTCTGCTGCTAGCGACTCTTTTCACCGCGCGGGCCAAGGGTTTTAACTGGGCACTGGGCGTGGCGGCGCTCATGGCGTTCGCACCCACTCAACTGCACATGTCCCAGCACGCACTCGTGGACGGGTTTTTCGCGTTTTGGGCGACGCTCGCTTTGTGGGCGCTGTGGGAAAGTCTGCATGCCCCCAAAAATTGGTGGTGGCTACTGTTATTGGTATTTGGCCTGACCGCCGTTGTTCTGACAAAGGAAAATGCTGCTTTTGTTTGGATCGCTGTCCTAGCGATTCTAATCTCAAACCGCTGGTTGAACTACGGCGTAATTACACAGCAGCTGGTCGGGGTAGTCTTTATCGGCCCGGCTATCGGCGTAGTTATCCTTGTCTGGCTAAGCGGGAGCGTTCCAGATTTGATAGCCACATATCAGTTATCGGTAACAAAAAACTATCATTTACCAGCTGCCATTCTAACTGGAGATGGTCCTTGGTATCGATACCTCGTTGATCTCTTGTTAGTTAGTCCAATTGTCTTGCTCCTGGCGATTGGCTGTTTCTTTACCCTTAGAAAGGAGAACAAGTTCGAATGGTTTCTCTTAACCTTTATCGCCGGTAGCTATGTGATCATGTGCAATATCAAATATGGAATGAACCTTCGCTATGCCAACATGTGGGATTTTCCCTTGCGGGTCCTGGCGCTCTGCCAGCTCGCAACACTGGCGCGCGCTCTGCCTCGCTGGCGCAACGCCTTTCTCGTGGCTGCCGTTGCCCTGGTTGGGACGAGCGAGTTGCATAGCTATATCCGGCTCGAGGTTAAGCATCCGCTCTACGAACTTGTTACCCTTGATCTGATGCGTGCCCTCGACATGGGCAAAACTCCATCCTCACCGTGACCGCAAGATTGGAAACGACCGCGATAAGTATCCAAAACTCGCGGGTAGCAATACGCGCTCTTCTCTTGCTGGTGATCGCCACGGGAGTCTTCCTGCGGATTTACCCCACGGCTAAAATCAGTCGTATGGGAGTAGATGAACTTTATTACGCATGGAATGTGGCGCATCTAAATAGCGCCGGCATTCTGCACTATCCCACGCTGGGAGCGAGATACGTCAGCGAGCAGGCCCAGACACCGATAGCCGTAATTCCCCCAACACGTGTAACTTTCATTGCCACAAGCTATTTCTGGCGCAAGATCTTTGGCACGGGATCGATTGCCGCTCTGCGTGCCGTTGCTTGCCTCGGCAGTGTCTTCACGCTCTTGCTCAGCGTTTTATTGATCTACCGCGCCCGTGGCGAGACCTGGGCGCTCGGGTTCGCTGCCCTGATGAGCTTTGCCCCCATGCAGATCCAGGCCGCGCAACGCGCCTACATCGATGGTTTCTTCACCCTTATCGCCACGGCGACGCTCTGGTTGCTCTGGGAAAACCTGAAGAAGCCCGACCACAGATTTCTTCCTTGGTACTATGGAGGCAGTCTTGCCCTACTGGTCTTAACCAAGGAAAATGCCGCCTTTGTTCTCACCGGCATCGCTGCGATTTTAGTGTTCCATCGATGGCTAAAAGTCGGTCAGCTGACGAGAAGCACGGTTATTGCCACGCTGGCTGGACCAGCGATGGGAGTGTTGTTGTTAACCGTTGTTATTGGCGGGCCATCCATCTTAATTCGTACCTTTGACCTCAACATTAGTAAAGCTTATGACACGGCATATGTCGTCCAGAATGGTGACGGGCCATGGTTTCGCTACATTTTGGATCTAATCGAGATGAGTCCTTTGACCACTCTGCTCGCCATCGCAGGCTTGGTGCAGTTCAGAATTCAGGACTCGTTAGGACGATTTTTCGCCGCTTTCTTTTTAGGATCGTACTTAATAATGGCCAATGTGAAGTATGGGATGAGCCTGCGTTATGCCGAGATCTGGGCCGCACCCCTCTGTTGGTTCGCCTTGCTGCAGATAGTAAGCCTGGCAAAATTTGCGCGCCACCGGCGTTATCTGCTCATTCCGGTCATAATCGCTCTTCTTTGCCTAATCGATCTGCGGCAATACGATCTCTACTTTGTCCAAAACGGCGTTTACGATCCCTCACCGCGCGAAATGCTGCAGCATCTTAACATTCTCAAATAGTGGCCGACGCGCCGCTACGCTACTCTTTTTCCAGTGCGGCATTCGCCGCTGCGAGCAACGCCCGATCGTCGTTGTCGTTTAATTTTGCCAGCAGTTCCCTGGCGTGGCGAATTGACTTTCGCAGGAAATATTCCGGCGCGGTGAAATCAAGCGGCCGGCTGTCGCCATTGCGCCCACGCGTCTGCAATTCCGAATCCCAGCGGCTAAGCGTACAAGTCGAAGCGAAAAGTTCCATCGCCGCGCCCGCAATCCGTTCCTGAATGAGTTGCATGTCCAACACCGGTTCGCGATAAACCACCAGTGCGCG
This sequence comes from Verrucomicrobiota bacterium, assembly GCA_003219175.1. Taxonomy (GTDB): domain Bacteria; phylum Verrucomicrobiota; class Verrucomicrobiia; order Chthoniobacterales; family UBA10450; genus AV69. The sequence goes on from QHPU01000058.1 coordinate 19,408, forward strand.
GTTCACTGCGACGTTGAACCGCCAGATCAGGCGGCCCAGCTGCGCGGCAAATCCGCGCAATTCGGCACTTTGGACAGCAACGCTCGGCGTCCGCACGGTCGCGCCCAGCCGATTCATGCCCGCATTCCAGGCTTTGCCCATACGATTCATCGAGAAGGACGTCATGGTGTCGTAAATCTCCTTGAACTCCATGCCCGGTCCGCGCATGCCGACCAGCGCGATGAACGAGGTCAGTACTTCATTCGACCCTTCGCCGATCTGATTGATTCGCGCGTCGCGCAGCATCCGACCCAGCGGATTATCGTCGAAATAGGCAGAGCCACCGTGGATTTGAAAGGCATCGTTGACCGCCTGCCACAGACGTTCTGTCGTGAAAACTTTCAGCATAGCCGTCTCGATCATGTAATCCTCGAGGCCGCGATCGATGAGCGAAGCCGTCACGTTCGTCATCGCTTCCATTGCGTAAACATCGGCCGCAATGCGCGCAATTTTCTTCTTCACCAAGTCGAAGTTGCCGAGCGTTTTCTTGAATTGTTGTCGCGAATTAGCGTGCTCGATCGCAAGCTGCAGGCAATGTTTGGCCGCGCCGGTGCAACAGGCACCGAAAGTAGTGCGGCCGAAGTCCAGCACGGTAAGCGCGACACGCAAGCCTTTGCCGAGCGGGCCGAGAATATTTTCCTTCGGCACGCGGACGTTATTTAGACGGAAACGACCGGTCGCGGTGCCACGAATCCCAAGTTTCGGCATTCGTCCTTCGATCATTTCCACGCCCGGCATGTCCGGCGTAACCAAGAACGCGCTAATCGCGTCTTTGCCGGGCTTGCCTGGAACCGGCGTGCGCGCCATTACTGTCCAGACTTGCGAGACCGCTGCGTTGGTGATGTAACGCTTCTCGCCGTTCAAAAGATAATGCGAGCCGTTGTCGCTCGGCGTCGCTGTCATTCGGACATTCGCAGCATCCGAGCCAGCTTCCCGCTCGGTCAAAGCAAAAGCCGCGAGTTTTTCTCCCGCGACCAGCGCCGGCAGCCATTGCGCCTGCTGCTCGCGACTGCCGAACAAGATCAGCGCGCGAATTCCAATCGAGTGATGCGCGTTCACGAACACGGAAGTCGAAGCGTCTCGCCTCCCAATCTCCTCGAGGATCCGACAACATTGCATTTGAGAAAAGCCGCGGCCGCCGACTTCACGCGGGGCCGTCATGCCGAGAATGCCGGTGCGGGCGAGGCCATCAATGAGGTTCCGGGGAATGTCGGCATTGCGATCAATCCAATCCGGGTCCAGCTCCCGATCGAGCATTTCCCGCACCTCGGCCAATGCCGCCTCCAGTTCCGTTTGCTTCGCCGAATCAAGCCGCGGATAAGGCATCACCCAATCGGCCACGAAATTTCCCAGGAAAAGCCCTTTGGCGAAACCGAGTTCCTGCCGGCCGCTAAAGAGCAGTTCCTCGGCTTGCTGCATTTCCTTCTGACGCTGAATTTCTGCTTGCGTTTGGGCCATGTTCAGGGGTCGCCGCTTGGCGAGTCACAAACTGTATTCAATTAGCATCTTTCTGTCCACTGAAGCGGCGCAGAATTGCAGAGACAATTTGGCGGGCAATCTCCTGCCCTTGCGGCCATTGAGTGGATCGCGGCCCGGCCACGTTGAGCACGATTATCATACCCAGGTCACCTTGGCGATCATGGGCCTTCTCTGCGGTCAGCCGCGTCCGAACCTTTCTGAGGTCCCTCGGATTCGCTCGGGATGACAGCTCAGAAACGAACTTGAGTGCAAGATCAATTGCCTGATTAATCGTTACTAATTTGCAATCAATAATGAGATATGACTTTTGCATTTCCAGGCAGCGCTCGACCGTTTCGCGGGTCCCGCCAATCGGCTCCCCATTCGAAATAACCAGTGTCCCATCTGAATCGGCCACATTCTGTGCCGTACGCTCGGGGTACCCGCCATCGGTCAGCTCGATCATCGGATATCGCTCCGGAATCATCCCGTCCTCGGCCTGCCGACCCGCCGGACACCAACCGCCGCATTCGACACCAAGGTCAAGAGCGGCATCGAGCGCGGCGCGATCAACCCCAGTCTGTCCGCCGGAAATGATTTTCAGCAAGGCGTTCGCGCGCTGTCAGCTACACCCCTGGCTCGTCCCGCACTCAGTGCAGACGCCGCAGGCGCCGGCGCGAATTACTTTGTCGCTACCGCAATGGGAGCAGACGATGTCCATGAACATGTTGCCGAGCGCTTCTTTTACTCGCTCCGCGTGGGTGTAGCCAGCGGTGATTACTCTCGGGTTGCCTTCCCCAGGCGAATCGTTCGTGATGATATCGATCAATTCTTTTTCTGCCGTGCGCGGCAACTCTGCCACCGGGCGATTGACCGCTTTCTTTTCCATCTCCGCGATTTCTTTCAACGGAAATTCTGATTGTGCGCGATTAGGTGAAGTCGCTTCCTTGTAGCCCTTGATAAACTGGCAACCGAGATAGCGGAAAACGTAATCGGTGATGCTGGTAGCATTACGGATATCGGGATTCTTAGTAAATCCACTCGGTTCGAATCGTTGATACGCGAATTTCTTGACCAGGCTTTCCAGCGGCACGCCGTACTGCAATGCAATCGACGTCAAGGTTCCAACTGTATCCATCAACCCCCCAATGGTGCTGCCTTCCTTCGACATGGTGATGAAAAGTTCACCCGGCTGACCGTCCTCGTACAATCCCACGGTGATGTACCCTTCGTGACCAGCGATCTCGAAGCGATGGGTCAACGACATCCGTGTGTCGGGCATGCGATGCCGAATCGGCTGGTCGACCCGAGTACGCAGCATCGCGATCTCTTCTTCCAACTCGAGAATACGTTTCTGCAAATCTTCCGGCTCAGCTGTCGCGTCCATCGCGCCATCGAACCCCATGTCGCGTGTCTTCTTGGTGTTAAGGGGAGCCGACCGCTTCGAGCCGTCGCGATAAATTGCGATCGATTTCAACCCCAGACGCCAGCCTTCCACGTAAGTGTTCATGATGTCGTCGACGGTGGCGTTTTCCGGCATGTTCACCGTCTTCGAGATCGCGCCGCTCAGGAAGGGTTGCGCCGCAGCCATCATCCGCAGATGCGCCATGTAATGCAGGCTGCGTTGCCCGAGATGCGCCCGGAAGGCACAATCAAAAATCGGGAGATGTTCGGGTTTGAGGCCGCTCCTGATGTAGCCGGAGTCGCTAACTCCGACGCGTTCGGCGCAAATACCGCGATCCGCGACGGCGGCTACGGGGACGTCCTCGATTGTATCGAAAAGGTCCACATGCTCTATAATGCATCCGATTTCATCCTCTTCATAACCGAGATGTTCCAGCGCCGGTCGAATCGTCTGGTTAACGATTTTTAGCATTCCGCCACCAGCCAGTAGTTTGTATTTAACCAGCGCGATATCGGGTTCGATTCCAGTGGTGTCGCAATCCATCAGGAAACTGATGGTGCCGGTCGGCGCGAGCACTGTCACCTGCGCGTTGCGATATCCGTAACGCTTGCCGAGCTCTACGGCGCGATCCCATGCGCGACCAGCCTCTTGCTTCAAATAGGCAAATTCATCCGCGTCCGGTATTTCTTCGACTGCGACGCGATGCAGGTGGATCACTTCCAGCATCGACGCGACGTTATCTTTCGCGATCGGTTTGCTCACGCCACTGCAACGCGCGTCGCGATAACCGGGGAACGATCCCATCGTTTTCGCGAGCAGCGCACTTTGCTCATACGCTTCACCGGTCATGATGGCCGTAACCGCGCCGCAAAGCGCGCGGCCTTCTACACTGTCGTAGCCATAGCCGTAGCTCATCACGAGGGACCCGAGATTGGCGTAACCCAGTCCGAGCGTGCGGAAGATGTGTGAATTCTCCGCGATCTCTTTGATCGGATAGCTAGCATTATCGACGATAATTTCTTGCGCCGTGATGAAGATGCGCACGGCCGCCCTGAAGCGTTCGACATCAAACTCGCCATCCGCGGTCTTGAATTTCATCAAGTTCAGCGACGCGAGATTGCAAGCGGTGTTATCCAGGAAAAGGTACTCACTGCAGGGGTTGGTAGAATTCTGCCGACCCGTTCCTTTGCAGGTATGCCACTTGTGAATGGTAGAATCGAACTGCATTCCGGGATCGCCGCAGATGTAAGTGCCTTCCGCGATTTTGTGCAGCAACCTCCGCGCATCTTTTCGCTCGCAGGGGGAACCGTCGCGTACCCGTCGCGTCCACCACTCCTCGCCGTTCAACGCCGCGTGCATGAACTCATTGCTCACCCGCACGCTCAGGTTTTCATTCTGATACATGACCGAGCCATAGGCATCGCCGTTGTAGCTACCGTCGTATCCCTGCTCGATCAAAGCCCAAGCTTTTTTTTCTTCCTTTTGTTTGGCGTCGATGAATTCCTCGATGTCTGGGTGCCAATCTTTCAGCGTATTCATCTTGGCCGCCCGCCGGGTCTTACCGCCGCTCTTCACCACATTGGCCACCTGATCGTAGACTTTCAGGAACGAGAGCGGTCCGCTTGGTTTGCCGCCCCCGCTTAATTTCTCGCGCGTGCTGCGCAAACTCGAGAGGTCGCTGCCGGTGCCGCTCCCATACTTAAATAGCATTGCCTCGCTCGTGGCCAGGCGCATGATGTCTTCCATCGTGTCATCCACTGACTGGATGAAACAGGCGCTGCCCTGCGGATATTCATATTGGGTGGCGGCGCGGTCAGCTTTGCCCGTTTCCCGATTGTAAAAGTAATTGCCTTCGCCCGCGCCGGTGCCGATGCCGTATTGCTGATAGAGCCCTACGTTGAACCAAACCGGCGAATTGAACGCGCCATATTGGTTGAGGCAAAGCCAAGTGAGCTCATCATAGAAAAGATCCGCCACCTGCGCATTGGCGAAATAGCCATCGAGCAATCCCCAGTCTGCGATGGTGCGTGTGACTCGGTGGATCAGTTGCCGCACCGAAGTCTCGCGCCCGCCTTTTGCTGGATCGATCCCATTCGCGATATCGCCGTAGAAATATTTCGATACGGCAATTTTCGTCGCCAGTTCGCTCCAACTAGCTGGCACTTCGATGTGCTCCTGTTTGAAAATAATCTTGCCGCTGTCATCGGTGATTTCGGCAGTGCGGCGTTCCCATTCCACTTCGTCGAATGGCGCGCATTTGGCATCACTGAATACGCGTTTGACACGCAGACCGGTACGCTCCTTGCCGCTCGACCGGCGTATGCGCGAACGAGCATGGGGCTTGTTTCCCTTATTGAATTGCGATCCCTGAATCCCTGTTTTCAATTGAATCATACGTGCGTCGATCAAATTAAAATTGCGAATACATGCGAACAGCGGTGAACAGCCAAGGCAACAACCTGTGAACAACGGCGAACAACAAGTTATTGCGGCAGCTACCGGTGGACCTACAACATGCGGTAGATATCCACCCCTGCTCAAGTTTTTATTTGTAAATTTTTTTGGCTGCCTTCAAGAAGCCTAGCGTTTGCTCCGATTTCGCCTCCGATTCAACCCTTGACCGGCGTCGATTCAAACCCAGTTCGGGACTTCAAAACGACCGTTGCTTTGCCAGTTAGATGTTGGACGTTGGGCGTTGAGTGTTCAGCGTTTGCTTTTCTCCCTGGGAAGGGTGGCTGAGTCCGGTTTAAGGCACTCGACTCGAAATCGAGCGTGGGGCAACCCACCGTGGGTTCGAATCCCACCCCTTCCGCCAATTTCGTTGATTGCTCCAGTTGAGCTTGGCAGCAGTTCACCGGAGCTGTGAAGATGCGGGTCAATTGCAGTGACCCCAGCCAGGAATGATCAAAGGTAACGAGCGAACACAAGGAAATGTTGTTGTCACAACCGTCGCCGTCATCTTCTTCCTTGTCTGGACCTGGACTTCCTACGCGCGCTGGGCGGATTTCCAGTATCGGAGCTTCGACCTCGCCTATTATGTTCAGGCGATCTGGCAATTGATTCACGGACGTTTCGATGTCTCGGTCGAAAACGTTCCCCTGCTCGGCAACCATGTCGAGCCAAT
>QHPU01000058.1:25465-45997 GCA_003219175.1 Verrucomicrobiota bacterium
AAACGAGCATGTCTGCTGGGAGTTGCCATTCTTCTCGCGCCGGCAGCAGGCTACATTGCGCTGCACGAGTTCCATCCCGAGGCTCTAACCGCGCCTTTCCTCCTGTTAATGCTTCAGGCTCGGGTGACAAAATCGCTCGGGCGACACTGGCTTTGGTTCGCCGCAGTTCTGGCGTGCAAAGAAAACATGGCACCGCTTCTGGCGGTCTACTGCGCCACTTTCTTCATTTTGGAACGCGATCGCACATTTGCTGAACGATGCCGCTGGTATGTCTGGCCGATGAGCGTCGCCATTAGCTGGTTTGTGATTTGCACTCGTGTCATCACGCCGGCGCTTAACTCCGGTAACATCGATTATCTTGGCTTGTACGATCGGCTCGGAACTTCGACTGGAAATATTTTGCTTAACGCCTTCGTCCGCCCGCAACTAATCGGACAAACGCTTCTCGAGTCCCTTACTCACGGAAATCTTGTTTGGGGCATCCTCTTTCCGTTCCTGTGTTTGCCGCTGTTGAGGCCACGCTGGATTCTGATCGCCACGCCAATCCTGCTGCAGCATCTCCTGTCCTGGCGCTCTTCGGAATGGATGATTCACCTTCATTACGGCGCACCACTCCTCGCACTCTTTTGGATTGCATCGGTTGAAGCGATTGCGGCTTTCGATCGTCGGAAACTTCCACCCTTGCTGCCGCGCACTGTCCCATGGCTCATGGTTGTCGCTTGTGTGATTGCACAATTTTGGCTCGGTCTTCTCTCCGGCATCGTTTCCAGAAACGCCGATTGGTTCGAAGGCGGGCCGGAGCGCGCCCGCAAGAACGGATTCATCGCGCAAATCCCACCGACCCGCAGCGTGGTAGCGCCGCTCCCGTACCTTTCACACCTCGCGATGCGGGAAAAATTGTACTCGCTGCATTATATCCTGAAGGGACTCAAAACCCTGAGTCGGTCAGTGTACGAGCCGCCACCGCCAACCGATTTTGTGCTAATTGATTATCGGGACCCAGCCACCTTCGATCCAAGCGCAGGTTTCTATCATCCGACAATGAAAACAGTCGATGGACGGATTATCCCGTCGAGTGATCGGTTGCTCCATGACTTCCTCAAGCGCACCACTTGGACCGCAGAGTCGCAGGATGAACTCACGCTCCTGCGGAATACCGGAGGGGCAATGACGGCTTTGACCAGCAAGGAACCCTTGAGTGACGCGGCATCAGTCTTCGCGGTCGGCGCTACCCAACTCCTCGCGATTGAAACCGGCAACAAGACCGTTTCACCTCCGCAGCTACTTGAGATTCACTTGCATTGGAAATTTCAGGTTGAACGCGACATATTTCCCTGGATGCTTCTCCGTCTTTCGCGCGATCAAAACAGTGCGCTGTTTGTCAAAGGCTTGTGCGCGCCTGAGGTAGCTGAAGGGACTCATTTCGAGAATTGGACCGTTACCACGACCGGACTGTTGCCTGGAGATTACGTTCTCGAAGCGCTCTTCCTTGATAACAGCAAGCAAGCCTGGTCCCAAACCTTCGGTCGCGGCCAACCCTCGAATTTGCTGGCTCCGCCCGTTTCGTTGGGCCATTTAAAGGTAGAGAAATAAACGCCTGTGTCGGCGTGTCTTCCCTCGCTGAGCCCTGGTTAACTCTTGCTTTTTGGCATCGCCGGTGCTCATAATAGGAGCTCGATGATTCAAGCGAATTGTCGGGCGCGGTTTACCGCAGTGGATTTCGATTTTGTCGTCCGCACTCTCGCGCGTTCCCAATCTGAATGCGTTTCCTTGGTCGACCTTCTGTCCGATTCCGAGACCCGCGATTCTGTCCTTGATTCGCCGCGTCTCGTCCAGGCCATTCTCTGCAACGACGCTCAACTGCGAATTTCCTCTCAATTCTACTTTTATGTTTTGGCGCGCTATGTCTTGCGCGACGCTGGAATCCGCGATCGCAAGTTATGCGATTACGTCGGCTCGCTGCTGGAAAATTTCTCGCGTGCGCACGCCTTGCACGGGCCGCAAGTCGACGACCAATCGCCACGCCAATATCTTTCCGATATGTTAATCGCGCTTTCCCGCGCGACCCAGGACGAAGCATTCTTGCTTCGAGCTCACGTCGGCAATTACTCGCTCTTCATCAGCGGAATCTTTCATGAGAATACACAGCGACGCAGTTTGCGTGGCGCGCCCGACATTGGCTTTTACGAAAATATCGGTCGGCGCAATTATCATCTCCTCTCTTCTCATGCTACCGCCCGGCGCTGTGAGCTCGATGACGTCTATGCCGAGCTGGCCGACCGTTTTCGCGACGTCCGACTTGCGCTTAATCAGCTGGCTGATCGTTTACTGAATCTGGATGAAAGCGACAGACCCACACTGCTATGAATGAGACGCTTTTCAGCCAGATCCAGCGCCTCTTCGAACGCACCTACGCGCAAGTCGGTATTAATCTGGAAGATTGCATCATTGATCGCGCCCGCTCCCTTCAGCTCAGCAAGCTGGCCGGTGCTTCCGCGCGCGAACTGAACGAACTCGCGCGCACTTTTCTTCGGCACGCCGGAGGTCAACTTTACGTCGGAATATATTATTCACGCTGGCTCATCGATCAGCTCGAGCGACATGACCCGCGCAGCGGATTGAGCGATTCTAATATTCGCTCCCTCATCGTTTTCGTTGAGGAATTGAATCACGCCTTGCATGCGGCGCTCCAGTTCAAGAATGGCCATCGCGGGATTGCCTCGGAAGAATTTGCCCGCAACCTTGAGTTGCAGGCGCAAGTCGATACTTATCTCGTTCTTCTCTTGTTCGTCGCTTTTTTTCGCAAAACCCAGCGCGTTTCTCGGACCGATCGCCGTTGGCTGCGTTTTCATCTTTTCGCGCGCCAATGCCCCGAAGCCTTTCGCGACGAAACTTTGCGCGGGCGCTATTTGGAGAGCTGCGAACTCGCTGCCAGCTATACCCGATACCTCGATACCCTCAATGGTCTGCGTAGGCTGGAAGAAATCCGCCAATTTCGCTCCCTCGATTATTCCGCAAAGAAAGCGCACATCTTCGCGTTGATGGATCGACCGGAAGTTAGGCTTCTAGCCTGACTCGGCGAACGGGCTTCCAGCCCGTTCTTCCGTGCGTTACTCCATTGATTTGATTTTGCCTGTCAGATAAAACATCACGCGTGTTCAGTTGGTTCAACGCCCGCGAAGGGCTGATTTTAACCGCAATCGTTGCCGCATTTTGCTCGGTTGGGGTTCCCTTTGCTGACACAGCACCGGCGGCTCAACCCAATTATTTCGCCTCGCCACCTGTTGCCGGCTTCATCGTCTTGACCCAGCCAGTGAAGGTCAAAATCGCATACGGCGAAACCACTTTACCGGCCGGAATGAGACTGCTGGTTGTCTCAAGTGATACCAGTTCTGTCCGCGTCAATTATATGGGCGAGATAGAGACAATCCCGATTGCAGCCGCTCGCTTTGAGAATTCCACGAGCGAGCCGGCGGATGCCAGTGTTGCCCCGACCACGGCGATTATCTCGAGGCAGCCCGCCTCACAGCCATCCCCAACTCCCGCTTCGCAATCACAAGTCTCGCTCCAACCGGGCTACGATTCCCGAATGCAAGGCGGCGATATCACCATGCGAGAAGTGCAGTTGCTTCTCTCGCCTCATTGTACCGAAGCGGTCGATCTCAGCGGTGCCGGCACAAAGATCTACAATGACGTCAATTACTTGATGGATTCCGAACAAGCGGTCGCGGCGCTCGGTCTGGCCCACGCCGTTCCCTCAAGGGTTCCGTTGGTAACGCCCGGTTTTCCGAAAAACTCCATGTACTATATAGGATACGATGGCGCCTTCGAGGGACACTTTAACCGTTTTTATCTGGTGACAGACGTCGCCAGAAAAGTCGTCGCCGTTCAGCTTCTGGACGAGCATCCCAAGGGCAAGTGGAAATCGGCCGCTTCACTCGCGGCCGCGAGCTGGAGCACTTACAATTTCGTCAACGCCAGAATGCGAGCCAGCGATGTCATGCGGGTCCAGGCCGTCGCGAAGCGCCAGGGCGAGGTAATTACGATCGAAACTCAAATGTATCAACGCGTTCGGTCGAAGGTCGGTCACAACACCATTGAGCGCTACGAAGAGCAGGAAAACTCAAAATTATTCATCCCGATTCCGTTTGCCCGCATCATTCTTCATTGCGCACGAGCCGGAATATCCAAGACATGAGCGTATTTCCGTATCCCTCCATTGATTTTACAATTTCGTTCCGCTAAAGATCAGCCGTGTTCAGCTTGACCATGCTCGGCAGCGGCAGCGCCGGGAACAGTGCTCTCGTTTCCACCCATCATTGCCGCATTTTGATCGATGGCGGACTGAGCGCGCGCCAGATCATCGTCCGGCTGGAACAATGCGGCGTCGTGCCCGAACAACTCGACGGGCTGCTTCTAACGCATGAACACGGTGATCACGTCTGCGGGCTGGAAGTGCTCTGCCGAAAGTTTGCCATTCCGATTTATTGCAATGCGCAAACTGCGGAAGCGATCCGCTGCTTCGGTCTAAGCGAATACAAAAACTGGCGAATTTTTCGCACCGGCACCGAGTTCACCATCTGCGATATCTTGGTGCAAAGTTTTCCCGTCCCGCACGACGCGGTAGAGCCAGTCGGTTACGCGTTTCATGCCGGTAATCGTGGCCTCGGTTTCATCACTGATCTTGGTTATCCGACAAAAATGTTGATCGAACGTCTGCGCGAGGTGCATGCGCTCGTTATCGAAACGAATCATGACGAGAAACTCTTGCAGAACGATCCGCATCGGCCCTGGCCGGTGAAGCAACGGATCATGTCGCGACATGGCCATCTTTCCAATGCCGCTGCGGCCGGCGTTCTCGAGCAATTGTTGCCTGGAAAAATTGAGCGGGTCGTGCTCGGCCATCTGTCCCGCGATTGCAATACCCCGGAACTGGCCGCTGGCGCGGTTCGCGCACAACTGCAGCGGAATGGTCGCGCCGATCTGAAAATATATTGCGCACTGCAAAACGTCATTAGCCCACGATTTCATATCGGTGAAACTTCACGCGACGATTTTCAGCCGACATTTGAGGGCGCTCTCTTCTATAGCGGCGGTCTATGACTGCCGGCCTGGTCGACAAGAGCAGTACTCCGCGGCGGTCACAGACCGCCGCTACAGAAGACATCGTTCTTCGCGATGCCATCGAAGCCGATCTTCCGGCGATCGTTGAAATTCAGAATGCTGCCATAGCCACGCGCATCTCCACGGCGCAACTGGAACCGGTCACGGCCGAAGGCCGCCGCAAATGGTTTCGTGCGCATTCCCCGGCACAATACCCCATCTGGGTAGCAGAACGGGACGGCGCCGTTGCCGGTTGGCTTAGCTTTCGGGAATTTCTCCCGCGCTGCGCCTATCGCGGCACCGTTGAGGTCAGCGTTTACGTCCATGAAAAATTCCGGCGCCGCGGTATTGGCCGAAAACTATTGCAGCAAGCGATTGGGCGAGGCCCGCAGCTGGGAATGCATTCCCTGGTCGGCTTAATTTTCAGGCACAACGAGCCCAGTATCGCGCTCTTCCACGCTGCCGGTTTCGAACGCTGGGGCTGCCTACCCGACGTCGCGCGCGTTGATCGAACCCCCCGTGACCTAACGATCTTTGGACGGCACGTCTGAGTGACTCAAGGCGTCGAGCTTGGCCCGGTAGATGGTTTGGTCTTCTGGTGATAGCTGTCCGAGGTTGTGCGCGATGAACGCTCGCGCCTGAGCACGGCTGATTAGCGCTTCGCGTTTCTGCCCAGCCGACTCCGACAGTTCAGCATCCTGCAAGAGCAGTTCCGCCAGCATGATGGCGCGGACATGCTGCGTGCCCCCGCCGGTGGCCAGCATCTCCAAAATCGTTTCTGGCGCCGAACGTTTCACCAGCGCAAATGGCAGGCCGATGTTTTTCAGACAAGCTTTCGAGATTTGTTCCTGCGCTTCTCCCGCACGGCCGAATTTGCGCAGCTGCAAAATCTCGGCCAGCAGCAGCGCGATCTGATCGATCAAGCGCAGGATGTAATCGCTTGCCACTTCTTCTAGCGCCGCATTAGGATCTCCCGAATCCGCTGCAGAATCGCGGGTGACGCTACCTGTTGTTCATTCAAAACCAGCAAGGCGAAATTCTCAGCCAGAATTTCCTCCGGATGAATGAGGTAATCCGTGTTTCGCCCGACTTGTTCAAAAAAACCGGAGACTCTCGATGGCCCCACCACCTCGCCGGCACTCAGGCTACCGGATCCGTTTTCCAAAATCAGGAATTGAAACTGCAGATAAGAGAAAAATTCGCCACCGCGGTGGGTGTCGTACTTTTCCGTGGCGGAGAATAGTATGGGAACCGCGGCAACCTCCTTTCCATCGACGCGAAGCCGAATGGAATGGTCATTTCGAGGCGCGTCCGGATCGGTAATTTTTCTCGGTTGTAATGACGCCGGGAGCTGGACTTCGGCGCAAGCAGTGAAGCCGATCGCCTGATAGAGCGCCTCTCGCATCGCGGGATTTTCGCGTGACAGAATATGGAATAGCTCATGTGCGATCGTTTTTTCCAGCGGCGGCGCGTTTGCTGCCGTTAATTGACCTTCCGGGAAAACGATCGCCGTATTGCGCGTGTAGAATGCATGTCCTTCCTCAGTGCCGATCGTCTTCAGCAAGGCGATCCTTTTGGGAAAAGGAAGCGGCAGGGCTTCGAGCGCCGGCCTGATTTTACCGATTGCCGCCTCGACTTTCTCTTTCTCCGCATCTGTCCAGGAAGAAACGCTCGCCCTTATAAACGCCAGAAACTCCTTCTCCGAAACGGTCCTCTCGGTTTTCATTCGGGCCGCACGATCGAAAGCACTAAGTCGGTCGATGAAATCGTCTTTGCGCGTAAGAATTTCAGCGGCTTCGCTGGCGGTCGCGAAGTACGCGAGACAATCTTTGCCCATGTTAACGTTGGTGGCCGCGGAGCCGATCAAGGCTGTCGGCAAGCAGGCCAGGACGCTGATCGCGGGCGTGATCAGCAAGCCTTTCACGCCTCTTCGTGGCCGATCACGAGATGGATCACTCCGTTTGGCGCGGAGATGAAAAAACCATCGAAATCTTCCCGTAATTGTTCCACTTCGTCGCGACGCGGAATTCCATTCACTTTTAAAAACGAAGCAGCAGCTTCGGTGTCATTTGTTTCTAACTCCAGCCAAATGTCGGGCTGACTTAAGTTTGGCACCAGATCGACCCAAAGCCGGTTGGGTCCGAATTGAAAGATGCAACCATCCGCCTCCTCTTCGATCAACGGCAATGCCAGGGTATCGCGATAGAACGCCACCGTTTGTTCGTAAGTATGAGCTGGACATTTGATAGCGATGTTGGCCCCACCGGAAAACTGCGGACCGTGAACGTTCGCTACCATGACGCAAAATGTTAAAACCCACGAGCCTCGGACACAACCACGTCGTAGCAGCTAAAACCCGCGGAGGGGACGCTGCATTAGAAGGCGAAAATATTCTTGAGACAACGCGAAAGCGGCGTAACTCGCTCTAGAGTTGCGCCAGAACCTTCTCTGCGACCTGTTTTGCTTTCGTTAGCGCTGCTTCCTCATCGGCCATTCCGCTGACGCCGATGGTGACGAATGATTTTCCTTTCACCACGTAAAGCATAATCACGTTAGGGGGTAGGCCGTTTTCCGGAACGCCGTTTAACATGGCCGCTCTTTCGCCCAGGCCGTCAATCGTCTGGAATTTGACGCCGTTGCCTGTTACCTGATTAAACTCGATCTGCGGATCGACGCTACCCTCGCTCGCCTGGCGGACACGCAACAGAAGCGAACGCACAGATTTTGTGCTGTAGTAATTGCACTTCGAGTAGTAACCGTCTTTTCCATTCACGTTCAACGGAGTCGGATTTCGGACCGGTTCGCCCAGAATTTTCTCCGCCTCGGTTTTTGGCACGATCGCAGAAACGTCGAGCGGTTTCTCTGCCGCGAGCAAGGAGATCGATAGCAGGCTAACAATTAGACTGGCCCCCGCTAGGCTCGCTCGCATTTTCTTAACCGCCAGCCGAGCCGGTCCCGCCCGGCTCGGTCATCCCTACTGGGTCGAGAGCCGCGTTCAGCTCTTTTTCCGGCAAAATCTTTTTCTCCTGGCAGAGTTCCCGCACCGTTTTGCCGGTCCGCGCACTTTCTTTCGCAATCTCAGCCGCGCGATCGTACCCGATCTTTGGCGCCAGGCTCGTCACCATCGCCATGGATAGTTCCACCAGTTCGCGACATCTTTCTTCGTCAGCCTCGATCCCAACCACGCATTTTTCGGTAAAGGCATCGGTCACATTTCCCAGCAGCCGGATCGATTCCAAAATATTATGTGCCATCACCGGCATCATCACATTCAATTCGAAATTTCCGTTCGCTCCCGCCCAAGTGATGGTGGCGTCATTTCCAAAAACCTGCGCGCACACCATCATCATCGATTCGCACAAGACCGGGTTCACTTTCCCGGGCATAATCGAGCTGCCCGGCTGGGTCGCAGGTAATTGAATCTCGCCGATGCCACAGCGTGGTCCGCTCCCAAGCCAGCGAATGTCGTTCGCGATCTTAAATAAACTGGTCGCGATTGTTTTTAACTGACCGCTTGCTTCCACAACCGCGTCCTTTGCCCCTTGCGCTTCGAAATGATTGCGCGCTTCAAAAAATTCGATCCCGGTGCGTTGATGCAGATGTCGCATCACTTTTGCCGGAAAGTCCGGATGCCGATTCAAGCCCGTGCCCACCGCGGTGCCGCCGAGAGCAAGCTCACGCAAGACCTCGATTGCCTTTTCCGTGCGCGCCTTGGCATAGGCCACCTGCTGAGCGTAACCGCCAAATTCCTGACCGAGTCGCACCGGTGTCGCGTCCATCAGGTGCGTTCGTCCGATCTTAATAATGTGATCAAACTCTTTCGCCTTACTCGAAAGGGCGTCGAATAATTTGGCCAGCGCAGGTAGCAGACAATCTTTCAATTGTTCGGCCGCGCTCACGTGAATTGCGGATGGGATGACGTCATTGCTCGACTGTCCCATGTTGACGTGATCGTTCGGGTGCACCCACTCGCGCGAGCCAATCGGCTTGCCGGCAAGCCGCGCGCAGCGGTTTGCGATCACCTCGTTCGCATTCGTGTTCGTGCTTGTGCCTGAGCCGGTTTGGAAAATGTCGAGTGGGAAATGTTCATCGAGTTTGCCTTCTGCCATTTCTTCCGCGGCCTGCACGATGAGGGCGGAGCGGTGGGCGTCGAGCAGCCCGAGATCATGGTTGGCCTGGGCCGCGCCCCATTTGATCAGACCCAGCGCGCGAATGAACGGCCGGCTGAAACGATAACCGCTGATGGGAAAATTTATAACCGCGCGTTGAGTCGATGCGCCATGAAGTGCGTCCTTGGGCACGGACATTTCGCCCATCGAATCTTTTTCGACGCGCGATTCGACGCTCTTCATCGCGCGTAGTTGGACGAGAACTGCGATTCGGCAGGATCAATCATGCCGTTTCCATCCAGTTCGCTGCCTTTGCGGAAAACGGTGATAAACATCGGCGGAATGTTTTGCAGGAAATATTCGGACTCGGAATCAGGCGCAAAATCGATCGCGTGCTGGCGCAGTTCGTTTGTCACCTGATAAATAATGAAGGCGCCGCCGGGGGCGAGGGCGTCGTGGGTTTCGCGTAGCAGATTACGTTTTTTTTCAATCTCGAGAATGCTGAATGGAATTCCGGAGACGATGTAGTCGCAGTGAGAAATACCACGTTTCGCCAGTTCTGAGCGAATGGTCGCAGCGTTGGCATTGATCACGCATACTCGCGGGTCGCGAGCGAACTGCCGGGTCAGGTCGCGCGAAAATGCGGGATCAAGTTCAAACAATAATAATTGCGCGTCCGGCCGCATCTGTTGTGCGAGTGCGCGCGAATGCACGCCTTCACCCGGACCGTACTCAGCGATGACGCGAGCGCGGTCGAAATCAATTTTGCTCGCTACTCGCTCGACCAGCGCCTGCGAGCTGGGCACAATCGAGGCGATTTGCAGGGGCCGCTTCAGGAAGCGCTTGAAAAAAAGAACGCTCATCGCGAATGCGAATAGTTCACCGCCGCATTTCGCTTGTCCAGCAACGAAAGCGGTTACGGTTCCGGCACTCCTCATCGGAATCCTTGTCCTCGAGGGGAGGAATCTGCATTTCCTCGTCATTATCCAGGTAATGCGCCCTGAGGGCAGGAGGCTTTGGCACTTCTGGAAAAGAAAAGTTTGACTTTCGATTCTAGTGTTTATAATCATAAAATCGTGAATAATTCTTGCGTGAGCAGGCGCAAGGTGATGAAACCTTCTCATGCATAACCTGCTTACCGTTAAGGAAACCGCCAAATACCTCCGAATTCCACTTCCGACGGTTTACTACTTAGTGCAGCGCGGACAGCTGCCCGCCATTCAAATCGGTGGTCGTTGGCGCATTAAAAAGAACGCACTCGATAAAGACATCCTCAAGGAAGAGAAGTCGGGCCAACCGACTGTTCTCGTTGTCGATGATGACGAGAGCTTGCAAAATCTATTCAAGCTCTTCCTCAAAAAGATTGGCTTTAGTCGCGTTGTCGTCGGGACCGTCAAGGAAGCGATTGCCGCACTCGAGAAACAGCGGTTCGATCTCGTTTTCCTCGATTTAAAGTTGCCCGATGGTCCGGCCGATGATGTTTACGATTTCGTGAAACGGGAGCAACCCGATTGTCCTATCATCATCACCGGTTATCCCGACAGCGAAATGCTCGATCGCATCCTGGCAAAGGGGCCGATCACGGTCTTGAAGAAGCCGCTCAAAACCGAGCAGCTTCAACAAACCGTGAAAATCCTCGGGCACAAAGACGCGGTCAAATTGGCCGCGTAATTGCGCCAAAGGCGCTTCGGGTGGTGCGCGGATTTCCGCGCATATCGATACGTCTCGGGGCGATTCTTTGAGAAGCCGGACAGAATGTCCGGCCGCGCGCGCAGAATGCGCGCTACCCATTTTCTAAACTTCGCACCGCATTTTCTGTCGCTGCTGCAATTGATTGCCAACGAGCCCGATCATTCGCCGTCTCCGCAAATGACGATGGCTTTCCCACACGCACCAAAATTTTTTTCCAGCGTGGCACCGCTCTCGAGGCCGGCAAAGCCGCAAATGTTCCGTTTAGATGACAAGGCACGATCGGGATGTTCGTTCCCGCGACCAGTCGCCCAAGTCCGGGCCTGAACGGTGCCATCTCGCCCGTGCGAGAGCGTGTTCCTTCCGGAAACAAAATGTAAATGCATGCGCCTTGCAGCAATCGCTCCCGCAAATCTTCCAGCGAATGCGCGCCGCAATTCTTTCGCCAGATCGGCAAGGCGTTCATAAATGCGGTCGCGAAAATCGAGGATGCCCGTTTCGTAAAAAATGTGTCGCCCGCGGCAATCGGAAAAACGGCGCCGACAAATCGCAATGGCAGAATTCCACCGAGGATGATGGCATCGAGATGACTCGCATGATTCGCCACCAGAATAAACGGAGCGTGCGCCGGCAAATTTTCGCGGCCGCGAATTTCTAAGCGATGTGCGATGGCAAGATAGACGCGTGTGATCGATCGCCAAAGAAAACACGAAATCGCGCTCTCCAGCCCGACTTCGCGGCGCAAACTTAGCCGCCGCTGTTCGGCACTTAATCCGAAATCATGCGCGGATTCGAAGCGCCACTCTTCCATTTCTTAACCTCCGCCGGTAAAAATTCGCACCGGCTGATCCACCCCAAACCCACGGAAAAGTCCGATGTAATGAAACACTGCAGGCGCGACCAGTAATATGCTATCGAACCGATCGAGCAATCCGCCGTGACCGGGAATTGTGACTCCCATGTCCTTGATCCCGATATCGCGCTTGATCGACGAGACCATCAGATCACCAAATTGTCCCGCGACACTGACAATCAATCCGAGCCCAATCAATTTTATCGGCGTGTCGACGCCCGAACCGGCGAAAACAAAATGACCGACGATCGAGACCAGCGTGGTCGTCAGGATCAGTGCGCCCAGCGCCCCACCGAGCGTTTTGTTCGGGCTCGTCTGCGGCGTGATTTTGCGGTGCCCGAAAGTTTTGCCGGTGATGTAAGCAAAGACGTCATTCAATTCGACTGTCAAAATGATCAGCATCACGATCGGACGAAAATCGGCATCGTTCGCCATATAACCAAGGTGGCCGAGACAATGGCCGAACAATAAAAAGCTGATCACCCCGAGGCTGACGCGCTGTGTGTAACCGTGGGGTTCGTCGCGGAGGATCGCAACGATTGCCAGCAGCACCATGGTCAGCGGTGGGATTGCGACAAAGAATCCGTACCAATGATCGGCGATGGCAAAGGTGGTCGCGATAATGCCGAGTACGACTACGATGCTGAGTGAGCGGTGCCGGAAAAAGCCGGTGGCGCGGGCGAACTCGCGATAGCAAAGAATGCTTAGAATCGCGACGGCCAGAATTGTCCACGCTGCGCCGAGCAGGACCGGTCCGAGCAGCAACGGCGTCATCACCGCCCAGGAAACGACCCGCTTTACCAGCTCATCGTGGAGCTTGTCGCTGGTGCGTCCAGCCGCACGTAGCAACCAAATGATGATCGCTGCAATGAGAAGCGCGGCGATCACGGCGATCGTGATCCACAGTGTCACCGGTGAATCGAAGGCGTGCCGAAATCCAAATAACCGCTCCCGTGTCGCAGGGTTCATCTTATTGACGCCGAAGCGTTGTCGTAATTCGTTGCAGTCGGCGAATGATTGTCACGATGCAGCCGGCAATGATTACCCAGAGGGCGAACATAGGAATCTGCCAGTCGCTCGCGCCTGGAACAACCGCACAAACAATCGCGGCGATGGTGACCGTCGCCATGCGTTGTTGTTTCGCCATCGGTCCGCAAAACTCCTGATGCGCACCGGCGACTTTCCCCTGTGCCCGCAAGTAAGCGAGAAAGATGGCAAAGATGATCGCGACAAAACCGAGCACCGAATCGGAGCCGGTGGCGTAACCAAAACCGATTAACGTTGCCGCGTCGCTCACTCGATCGGGAACTTCGTTGAACAACTCGCCCACCGGCGACGCAGTCTCACGCAGAACTGCGACCATGCCGTCATAAAGGTTTGCCAGGAGTCGCAACTGGACGAAGACGGCACCGAAGATCCAAAGGAACCACGGATAAGTGGCGCCGGATGTCAGAGCAAACATGGTCCCGGCAAGGATTCCGCAGATCATTCCGAGGATGGAAATCGTATTCGGCGTGGCGCCGCGGCGCGCCAGCCAGCGTGCGACCTTCTCTGATATTTTCCAACCGCGCGATGCGAGCGGCCGGCGATCGCCGATTTGATAGGAGTCCATCAACGTCCGAGCAGGTACATTCCGGCAATCAACAGGGCAAAGCCCGTGAAGTGCACGGGGCGGATTGGTATGCCGTAGGCGAACCAGGCGATGATCGCGGCAAAAATGAAAGTGCTGGCGTAAATCGGATAGAGGACCGTGAGAGCTCCGCCGCGCTTAAACGCCGCTACGAAAAGCACCATCACTGCGATGTAGCAAATTACGCCGCCGAGAAGCCGTGCGTTGAAAATGTAACTTGCGAGAGTGTTACCGGCCTTTTCCGCGCCGGATTTATAATAGAACTGCCCGAGCGCGCCGAGAAAAGCAGCGATGACAAAAAAGACAATGGCGACGGGCGAGGTTCTCACAGGCTCGAGCGAGACTAATCGATTTATCCGGTCAAACGCAATCCGTAGCGTCGATCTTGACTCGCTATCAATCATTGATTCACTTAGCCTTCACGCCGCAGTTCCGCCAAGAGACGACGGCGGATCACTGATTCCTTGGAAAATCTGCGCGGTTAGCTCAGTGGTAGAGCACTACCTTGACACGGTAGGGGTCACTGGTTCGAACCCAGTATCGCGCACCATCATAACTCTACGCTCCCTACCATCGGTGTGGCAGTCTGTCGCGGCTACGCGTCGGCCCGCTTACAAGATTGCAAAGTTGTCCGGGCGGAATAAAAACAGTGGTTAAAGCTTCGAAACATTCAAATAAACTCCAAACATCCAACCTAATCCTATGATCACACGAGTCATCATCGCACTTTCTGTCGCGTTCATGCTCACGCCCGCACTATCACCCCTCATTGCGGCAGAACATCCGCACAGCCTCCCACAAACTACGCAAATGTCACAACTGCCGACAAATCAGCAACGATCAGCCGCACAATCGCAGCAAGTGGCCGAGAATAAAGTAAGCCCGGCTGACATCTCCGTTGGAATCAAAAAGGACATCGCGAGGAAGAGCAAAAAATCGAACGACAAAAAATTTCACACTGAATATAAGGGCAAGGATCTCGCACTCGATTTGATTAAAGTGCATGACGATCGAGTCGCCAGTCTCGGAAACGGCAAATATTTCGCTTGCGTCGATATGCAAGCTGCCGACAACACGACTTACGACATCGATTTTTTTATGACGGGAAAGCCAGGCGCCATGAAGGTCACGGAAACGTCCGTGCACAAGGTGAATGGCAAGCCGCTTTACAATTGGAAGGAAGAAGGCGGCGTTTGGAAGAAAGTCTCAAAATCGTAACGGCGAAGAACTCACATGATTCACCCGTCGCTGGCGCTGGCATTCGCTTTTGTTGGAGCGCTGCCAGTCTTTGGTGGTGATCAGGCCACTATCATTACCGGCTCCGACGAGTTTGAATTCGTCTACCGGGTAAAGCTGCCGTCGATCGATGGGGAGGCGCGCCTTTGGATGCCCCTCGCAAAAACGGACGCTTTTCAAACCGTGCGTGTCGATGAATGCAGCATCCCAATCAAATGGGAGAAAGTGCAAGACCGCGATTACGGTAACGATATTTGTGTGCTTAATCCCCGCGCGGAGGACAGCGGTAAAATCATCGAGTTGCGCTACCGCGTACTGCGAAAAGAGAAGAGCGCTTATCTTGCGAGTGAAACGAACGTGACGCGCTATCTCAGCCCAGAAAAGTTGGTCCCGTTCAACCAAACTTTCAAAACAATTGCGGAGCAAGCTATCACCGGAAAAGCCGATGACATCGAGCGCGCAAAAACGCTGTACCATCATGTGCTCGGACGAATGCGCTACGACAAATCCGGCACCGGCTGGGGACGTGGTGACGCGATGTTTGCCTGCAACGCGCGGACCGGTAATTGCACCGACTTTCATGCTTACTTTATTGCCTTGGTGCGCGCCGTGGGGATTCCGGCGCGCTTCGCAATCGGCGCAACAATCCCGGCGGACAAAAGCGAGGGCGCAATCGAAGGTTACCATTGCTGGGCCGAATTCTTCGCCGGCGGACGCTGGGTCCCGGTCGATATCAGTGAAGCATGGAAAAATCCGCCGCTGGCCGATTATTATTTCGGCCACAATCCGGCGAATCGCTTCGAGCTGACGAAAGGACGCGACCTGATTGTTGATCCGGCACCAGCCAGTGGTCCGATTAACTTTCTCGTGTATCCGCTGCTGGAGATAGACGGCAAAGCGGTGAAGCCGGAAACCAGCTTCGCGTTCCGCCGTACACGAGTTTGAAATCGCACGCCCGCATTACAGAACACCATGGCACCTTATGCTAGGGGTCACTGGTTCGAAACCAGCCATCGCGCACATTATCTCGGTTGTAAGGTTGAATGGTTTGCAATTCAATAGCCGGACAATTCGTCCGCCAACTTGTGTCGCCCATGCTTGCGCAATAGCTCAACGAATCTCGGATCTGCCCGCAACGGGTCCAATTCAGGTCCGTAACGAATGAAGCGCGCCGCCAGCATGCTATCTGCGAGTGCCTTATCAAACCATTCGAAGGCCTGATCCAGTTGCCCAGCCGCGGTGTAGATCCCGGTAATGGAAAAGGCGTCGACCTCGCCGATAGCAGCTAGGCGCAAGACTTCTGGCATGAGTGCATCAGCCTCTCCTCTGCGGTTTGCGCGGTACAAGGATTCTGCAATCCAAGCGAGGCCTTTGCCCTTTTCATCCGGCGCAAGTTCGATCCGCCTGCGGTAAGCCTTGATCGCTGAATCGTACATACCGTTGAGAAGATATGCGATTGCGATATTCTCTTGTATTGCAGGATTATCGGGCTCGAGCTCACTAGCCCGGGAACAGTAATGCAACGCCTCTTCGGGCTGCCGATCGAAGATGAGGATGATGCCCAAAGCGGTATTGTTGGTAGCGGAAATCGGATCCAGCTCCGCGGCGCGCTTCATCTCCGACACGGCTTCCGACAGTTTGCCTGCATCAGTCAGCTCCCAGGCATAACGCAAATGCGCGACAGAAAGGTTGGGGTTTAATTCCAACGCCCGTTGCAAGGATTCCATACCGGCACGACGATCTCCTTGGCCGCACTGCACCATCGCCATGGCTACGTGGGCCTCGGCGACAGAGTTGTCCAATAAGAGCGCTCGCTCCGCGGCTGTCTGGCAGTTGTTGGTTCCCTGACTTCTAGGGACAAACATGTAGTATTCCTGCAAGCAATAACAGTCTGCCAAGAGCGCGTAGGCCAGCGCGTAGTCGGGGTCGAGTTGTGTCGCCTGGCGAAAATAATCGATGGCCCTCTCTAATCCCTCTTTGGAGCGTTTGTTATAGAAATGAAGGCCCATGAGATAGGCATTGTAAGCTTCCGTGCTCTTCGTGTAACGCTTCGTAATCTGCTTACGCTGATCCGCCGTTAGGTCGATCGCTAATGCCTTTGTGATCTGACTCGAGATCGAATCCTGAATTGCGAAAACGTTCGTGAAAGTTTCGTCGAACTTGTCCGACCATAAGGCTCGGCCCGTGCGGCCGTCGACAAGTTGAACACTTATTCGAATACGGTCTCCGGAACGCTGGACGGTTCCGGTCAGAACAGCATCTGCCTTCAAGGCACGAGCGGCAAGCAACGGATCCTCCGCCTCTCGCTTCAACTTCAAAACAGCACTGGTTGGCAGGACTCGAATTCCTTTGACCTTGCTCATCTGACCAATGACCGCGTCGGCCATCCCGAGTCCGAGCAGCTCGTCATTGATGTCATGTCCGAGCGGCTTAAATGGCAGCACGGCCATCAAACGGGTTCCGTCCGAGATTGAGGAGGTGGATGTGAGCGGCGGGGGATTCTGGGCCACGCGGAAAGGCCAGCTCCCATAGTCGCGTAACAAAACGGCAGCGACGATCACAACCAAGAAAAGGACGGCGGCGATAAGCCACCAGGGAAAGTGATGTGTTAGCGTACTATCTGCCTGAAAGAGTTTTGCCGATTTGTGTCGGGCTGCACCGGAGAGGAATTGGTCCAGCGCCTTGCGCAATTCGGGTGCCGAAGCATAACGTTTTCCCGGCTCAGTTTGTGTGGCGCGCCTGATGATCGCAGCAAGAGCGGGTTCGACGCTGTCGTGGAGCTTTGTCTGCAAAATCGTTTTGGCACGCGGTTCGCCGGGGACATTCTCCTCTGTGATTAGTTCGAGTAAGACAAGTCCGAGTGAGTAGACGTCAGCAGCCGGGGTCACTGGTTCGGAGCGAGATAACTCCGGAGCTGCGTACGTGGGCGTAATTCTGCGCTCGGCTGGTCTAGTTACGTCATCATCTGACGATCCAAGCATCTTTGCGATACCGAAATCGAGTAGCTTCGGTTCACCATTGCTCTTAACCAGGATGTTTGTCGGTTTGATATCGCGGTGGATGACACCATTGCGATGCGCAAACTCCACTGCAAAACATACCTTTAGAAAAAGATGCAGCCGATCGCCGAGGGATAGGTTCTGTTTGTGAGCGAGCTCCGTAATAGGAACGCCCTCCACATAATCCATTATAAAATAAGGCAGTCCACCTTGCGTTGTCCCGGCATCCAGTAGTCGGGTGATACTTGGATGGTCAAGCTGGGCCAGGATCTGACGTTCTACGGCAAAGCGCCGCAGGACCTCGTCCGTATCGGTGCCACGCTTAAGTATCTTGATCGCGACCTGCTTCTCAAACTGTCCGTCGGCTCGTTTGCCAAGATAAACTGCTCCCATGCCCCCGCGACCGAGTTGCCTGACAATTACGTAAGCGCCAACTCGTTCGCCAATCCGATCCGGCTCGTCGCTCCGGAGCCGTGTCGCGGCGAATTCAGCGAATTGTTCCAAAGTATCGGTATCACCTGCGAGAAGGGTCTGAGCTTGGCGCAGCAACGTAGTGTCGTCGGCACAAGATTCACGAAGAGTGGTGGCGCGTCGCTCTGGCGAATTCTCCTCCAGAACATTTGCGAGAACCTCTTTTAGACGATGCCACTGCGATGGCACTAAATTAACAACACTTGCGGGATCGTCTGGCATTTCTTCTATTACTACTACTCAACCAGTCGTGCGCGCAACCATAACTTCGCCGTAGCCCAATCTCGTTTTACGGTTGCAGGCGACAGGGCCAATGTCTGGGCAATCTCCTCAATTGTAAGTCCGGCAAAGAATCTAAGTTCAACAATCTGCGCCTGTCGTGGATCGATCTGTGCCAACTCTTCGACCGCTTCATCCACCGCGATAATATTAATATCTTTTTCAACGCAGAAGTCGAGTGCTTCATCAAGAGGTAGTTTAACTAGTTGTCGTCCGCCTCTCTTATCGCGCGTACGAGCTACTCCATAACTAATCAGGATACGACGCATAGCGCGACCGGCGAATGAAATCATATGCGCCTCGTTGCGCCAACTACTTTCCGGTTGCTTTAAGACGCGCAAAAGGGCTTCGTGTAACAGAGCAGTAGCTTGCAAGGTATGATCGGGCCGCTCGCCGCTAAGATAACGCGCTGCCAATCGCCGCAATGACTCGTAAGTCTCGCGCGTCATCTCGATGGGTAGACCGCCTTCCTTGAATTCCTGCCCACCGCCCGCTCCAGTCGGGTCTGCCGCGACCATAAATAATGCAAACTAATCTCACTTATGGCGTCGTCCAGTTAAGTAATGCATGAGCCGTTTTTGTCGGATTTGTGGCTTATCATTGTGTGAGCCTGAGAAAGAATTGCCAGAGTGGCGCGATTTACACCTTTAGCGGGTGGCAAGGGAACGAACCGGCATCGGAGACAACCGCGGCGTTCTCCCTTGATAAAGCTGCTATATCATGAGCCCGAAGACAGTTGGTCTCGTGGTTTTGGAGCAGATGACCGCGGCGGACCTGACCGGGGCCGCGGAGGCTTTTTCCCGCGCGGCGCTTCCCACCGCGTATGGAGCGTGTCAGTGTCGGTGCTACCAGGTCGTCACCGTAGGTCTCACGGCCGAACCGTGTGAGACGGAGTCGGGGCTGCTGGTCAAACCCCAGTGTGACTTTGAGAGGGCGCCGCCATTCGACACGCTCATTGTTCCCGGCGAAAATCACATTCCTGCACCCAAAATGCGTAAAACGATTGCGAAATGGCTCAACTATCGAGCTCCTACCACCAGACGCATTGCAGCACTGGGCACAGGGATCTATGCTTTGGCCGCCACTGGCCTGCTTGACCGACGCCAGGTCACCACCCATTGGCGATTTGCAAAGGATGTAGCCCTACGGTTTCCCAAGCTTCGGGTAAACCCGAACATTCTATTTATTAAGGACGGACCTTTCTATACCTGTGCCGGCGGCACAGCGGCGATAGACTTTTCGCTGGCCCTGATTGAAGAGGATTACGGACGCAATGTGGCCCTGCGCCTAGCTCGTGATCTGGTTGTTCACCTCAAACGACCCGGCGCTCAGGAGCAATATTCCGAGCCGCTGCAATTCCAGCTCCAATCAGTGGATCGATTTGCGGACCTCGCTGCCTGGATCTTGTGCAATTTGAGCCAGGACCTTTCTATAGAAACGCTGTCGCAGCGAGCGTGCATGTCGCCGCGGAATTTTACTCGCGTTTTCACGAATGTCTTTGGGAAAACCCCCGCTGAATTTGTGTGTCGTGCTCGCATCACTGAGGCACAAAGGCGGCTGCTCATTCCACGCAATACCATCGATAACGTCGCGGTCTCCGTTGGGTTCAAGAGCGCAGACGCATTCAGTCGAGCCTTCGAACGGCATGTAGGTATGCGGCCGAGCGCTTATCGGGCGCGGCTCGGAATCGGATCAGAAAAAGAACCATTCGAGTGGCAACCGGCGCAGCTAACGCTAGCTCACGCCTAGTTTCCGAGTTTGTATGCTGAACAGATCATCTGGATCGTGCGCGCGCTGAAATATCGCCTGATGGGTGTTTACCTTATTTAATGCTTTCACGCGGACATACACTGCGAGTCTGCGTTCTTAACGATTTAGCACACTATTGGCAATTACGTTGCAGATCGCGACCAAATAGCTAAAGCCAAA
This sequence comes from Verrucomicrobiota bacterium, assembly GCA_003219175.1. GTDB lineage: Bacteria > Verrucomicrobiota > Verrucomicrobiia > Chthoniobacterales > UBA10450 > AV69. The sequence goes on from QHPU01000058.1 coordinate 45,764, forward strand.
GAACTGCCCGTCCATGCAAGGTGATTGAACGCAATACTCTTTGTGTTGTCATGCTAGCTCCGGCACCTGGGGAACTACACCAGCAGCTAGTAGCAGTGGCTCGAAGTGTCGGATTTATGTCCTAACGCCAGTTACTCACTGGACTTACTGTTGCTCCCAATTGGCACAAACTAATCTGCCATAACCCTAACCAAAGTACAGGAGAAACAGATATGAGAACCACCTGGTTTAGCA
>QHPU01000152.1 GCA_003219175.1 Verrucomicrobiota bacterium
ATCGCCGTTAACGAAGAACAATTGCAAAAAATTAAGACCAGTCCGGGTTTTGTTGCGGCGCTGGATCAAAGCGGTGGCAGCACTCCGAAAGCCCTGCGTCTTTATGGAATTCAAGAGAATACGTGGTCCAGCGATGAAGAGATGTTCACCATCGTGCATCAGATGCGCACCCGCATCATCACGAGTCCCGGTTTCAACGGGGAACGAATTATCGGTGCCATCCTGTTTGACAATACAATGGAGAGGGAAATCGAAGGTCAGTCTACTGCGGATTACCTTTGGAACGTGAAACGGGTCGTACCATTTCTAAAAGTGGATAAAGGCCTCGCCGCTGAAAAAGAGGGAGTTCAATTGATGAAGCCCATAACGATGCTGGGCGCGCTCCTCGAGAAAGCCAGGACGAAACATATCTTCGGAACCAAGATGCGCTCAGTGATCAAACAAGCCAACGAAGCAGGCATTAGGGACATTGTTCTGCAGCAGTTCGAAATCGGGCAGCAGATTATCTCGGCGGACTTGGTGCCGATCCTCGAGCCGGAAGTTGATATTCGCTGCCCTGAAAAGGCAAAAGCAGAGCAGTTACTCAAAGCGGTTATTCTCGAAAAGCTCAACGAATTGCCAGCTGGTCAGTTCGTCATGCTCAAGCTGACGCTGCCGGAACAGGACAACTTTTACGCCGATTTGGTTAAACATTCCAAGGTTGTGAGGGTGGTTGCTCTCTCCGGCGGCTACTCGCAAGAAGAAGCAAACAATCGTCTACGCAAACAGCATAGCGTAGTCGCCAGCTTTTCCCGCGCGCTCGTTGAAGGGCTTACGGCCCAGCAATCTGACGCTGAGTTCAATGCCATGCTCGATGAATCCATCCAGAGCATTTTCGACGCATCAAACACTTAAGCCGCCTATTGCCAATTTTGAGAGCGTGCCAGTAGGCGCTTGGCACAAGCGCCTCTACAATTTAGAAAGAAAACGTGACGTTCACGCTCCAGGAGCTAGCCGACTTTTGCGGCGGAGAATTGCATGGGGATCCGACCGAAAAAATTAGCGGCGCTGCCGGGCTCTCCGAAGCGGTTCCGGGCGAAGTTACGTTTTACGCCGATCCGCGATACATGGCGCGTCTGCGCAAAACACGCGCCTCAGCGGTTTTTGTTCCACTCGATTTTTCCGAGGAAACCGCTGCTGCTCAAATCCGGGTAGCGAACCCTTCGAAAGCGTTCGAACAAGTCGTTTTAAAACTGGCGCCGAAACCGATTGCCTTCGCGCCAGGCATTCATCCGACCGCGGTTGTCGATCCGACTGCGAAACTCGGAAAAGGCGTTTCGATTCAGCCTCACGCGGTCATCGAATCTGGTGCGGCAATCGGTGACAACACCGTAATCTCTGCCGGTAGTTACGTCGGACACGAAAGCGTTATCGGGCAGTCATGCCTGATTTATCCAAACGTGACCATTCGCGAACGGACCCAAATCGGCGCGCGCGTAATTATTCACAGCGGCGCAGTCATCGGCGCAGATGGATTCGGATTCGAATTTGTCGATGGTCGATATCGAAAAATTCCGCAAATCGGCATCGTCCAAATCGACGACGACGCAGAGATCGGCGCGAACACGACGATTGATCGCGCTCGATTTGGCCGGACGTGGATCCAGGAAGGCGTGAAGATCGACAACCTCGTGCAGATCGCGCACAACGTTATTCTTGGAAAAAATTCGGTTATCGCAGCCCAAACCGGGATTTCCGGCAGCACCCGAGTTGGAGAAAAAGTGATGATGGCCGGACAAGTCGGCGTCATTGGCCATCTCACGATTGACGACAACACCATTATCGCGGCGCAAAGCGGCATTGCGAAAGACCTACCTGGCGGCGCGTGGTTTGGCTCGCCGGCTGTGCCGTTACCGGACGCGAAGAGGCAGATCGCCTGGATTCATCGATTGGGCAAACTATTCGATCGAGTCAAAGCGCTCGAGAAAAAGCTAGGGCTATAGAGCATCGACAGCCTCGCGGCGGAAAGTGGGTGGCAGGGTTCAAGGTTGGCAAGAATAGTGCTTTACTGGTTATGGAAATTATAACAATGAAGCCGACCAAACGCGAATACTCCCAGTTCCTCATCATTGATGACGACCCCGGTATCGCCAAGTTTATGGTCACCTATCTGCGTCAACGGGGCCATACTTGTCACGCCCTCACCGACGGCTTTCAGACGGCAGCCTGGCTGTCCGAGAGCGATTGTGAGGTTGCGATTGTCGATCTTAAGATGCCGAAGGTGGATGGAATCTCGCTCATCTCTTTTATGCGAGAATCGAATCCGACACTTCCAATTGTTGTTTTCACCGGCGTCGGCTACGACGAAGAGCAAATGCATGCGGCTCTCCACGCTGGCGCGAATGGCTACGTGAGCAAAAATCTTCCGATCGAACAACTTTATTGCGTGCTCGCGCGGGTGCTGGCGACATGTCAGCAGCGCAAGCGCAGCGTCGCGTTTAACGGTCAGCAACCAGCGCTCGCTGGAGCTGCCTGATTCAGCGCTTTTCGGCTGCTTCCAAAAGTTTGCGCAACCGATCAGGCGAAACGACCGCCGCGCCACTCGCGTTGACCGTTTCCATTTCG
>QHPU01000151.1 GCA_003219175.1 Verrucomicrobiota bacterium
ATCGCTATGGCCGAGCATCTCCTGAATGATGCGTAAGTCAGCGCCATTTCCCAGTAAATGCGTAGCGAAACTATGTCGCAAAAGGTGCGGGTAAATGTTTGCTTCCAGTCCGGATCGTTTCGCGTGTTTTTTTACAATCTGCCAGATGCGGACAGTAGTGATTTTGGTGCCGCGGGCGGAAAGAAAGATTTCGTTGCCCGTGCGGCGTGATAAGAGTTTAGGCCGCTCGGTCGAAAGGTAACCTGCCAACGCTTCGCATGCTTTGCGCCCTACCGGGACAAGCCGAGTCTTATTACCCTTGCCAACTACTCGCAGAATTCGCTCTTCGGCATTGAAATGTTCCAAGCGCGCATTTGCCAGTTCGGAAATGCGCAGGCCGCTGGCGTAGAGAAGCTCGATCATGGCGCGATCGCGCAAGCCGAGCGGGGCCTTGGTATCGATCGCCTCAAGCAATTGCTCCGCCTGGATTTCGTTCAGTGTTTCCGGCAAATATCGTTCGATTCGCGGCAGTGACAGCGTTTCCGTTGGATCACGCCTGACGGCTCCTTTTCCCAGGAGAAAGCGGAAGAAGATCTTCAGTGCCACGACGATTAGCTTGATCGAGGACGCAGCCAGGCCGGCCCGTTTTCGGTCGGCCAGATATTCCGTGATATGGTCGATCGTGATTTCGTGAGCGCTTTTCAGGTCATGCCGACGACGGCTCCATTCTGCGAATTCCGCCAGGGAGCGTCGGGTAGAAAGTTGGTAATTTTCCGAGAGCCCGCGCTCGACCGCGAGATACCGGATAAAGGCATCTATCTCCTCTTCCACGTTCGAATTTCAGGTTAAAGAGGTTACGACGCAATCACCCCACAAACGTTGACAAAAGGACACCGAGTGATGGATCATTTACTTATCATGAGTTTGGATCTCAACGCCCTCCTGAAAGACTGGCCATTCGAGCCGGGGATGCTCAAGGTCCGGAAAGTCACCGGCGTCGATGGCTGTGAAAAGTTACAGATGCGCATCGATTTAGGAGTGCTGCAAATGGAAATGACTGGCCGCCCCGATGGCCTGCATCCTCATGGTTGCGAATCGCTGCTGACCTATCACCAAAACCGGGCTGCCCTGGCGCAAGCCGCAGGTGATGAATATGAGCTGTCCGCTGAGGAATGCTCGGAACTGCAGCAGGAAGGCATTCAATATTATCACCGCTACGTTAGCCTGTTTCAGTTGAACGATTATGCCGGTGTAATTCGCGATACCCAGCGCAATCTCGATCTTTTCTCCTTTGTCGATAAACATTCGCAACGCGAGGATTTCGTCTGGAACTTTCAGCAATTCCGCCCCTACGTGCTGATGATGAATACGCGGGCGAAAGCGTCGCTTCTGTTAAACGAGAGCAAATTTACTGAGGCCATACGCGAGATTGAATCCGGTCGCGACGCCATCGTCGAGTTCTTCCAGGAATCGAATTTCCCCGAGCTGGCGAGCAAGAGCAGTGAGGTCGCATTCCTGGAGGAATGGCTCGCGGAAGTGAGCGAGAAACGTCCTCGCAGCAAACTGGAGATAATGCAGCGCGAGATGGAGAGCGCCATCGCCAAAGAACTCTACGAGCGCGCCGCCGAATTGCGCGACGCCATCAAATTGTTGAAAACGTCGAAATAATTCTGTGGTGGCACGCGTGTCGCGTGCATTCTTTGGGCTTCTTTGCAGCCGACACAGCTGCCTCTGTACCTTTTTATCCGCTTCAACGCCGCATTACCCGCGGTTAGGTTTACCGCCGTGGCATCGCC
>QHPU01000059.1 GCA_003219175.1 Verrucomicrobiota bacterium
GGAGCAACTGCTTTCCTTTGAGAAAATTTTGGTAACCGACGGCGGTCTGGCGAAGCTCGCGGAGAGAACGAACGGAGGCAAATGAACGAGCCCTTCGACATCATTGAAACCGCATCGCTCACGGAGAAGGCAACGCTCCTGAGCGAGAAACAGAACAAATACGTCTTCCGCGTTCGTCCACGCGCTAACAAGATTCAGATCAAACAGGCGATCGAGAAGCTTTTTCAGAAGAAGGTAGTGGACGTGAACACCTGCAATTACGCCGGAAAAAAGAAACGCGAACGTCGCGCCGATTTCGGCCGCAAACCGCATTGGAAAAAGGCGATCGTGACGTTGCAGGAAGGGGAGAAGATCGACCTGGTATGAGCTATCCTGTCATCCTGAGCGAAGTCGAAGGATCCCTTGGCATTACCTTTACGGTAGCGTGGCGGGATTCCTCGGCTTCGCTCGGAATGACAATGCACTTATGGCGCTAAAGAATTACCGCCCACTTACCCCGACGCTGCGGTTCAAATCGCTGCCGGCTTTCGATGAAATTACAAAAGCGCGGCCGGCGAAGAGTTTGCTTGAACCGAAGAAGAAAACGGGCGGACGGAATCATTTCGGCCGGCTGACCTCGCGCCATATCGGCGGCGGTCACAAACACCATTATCGGAAGGTTGATTTCAAGAGGCGAAAGCGCGGAGTTGAAGCGGAGGTAATGGGAATTGAATATGATCCCAACCGCTCGGCGCGGATCGCTCTTATTAAGTACGGCGACGGCGAGCTCAGTTACATTCTCGCGCCAGATGGCTTGCGTGTGGGCGCGCGAGTGATGGCAGGAACTGAAGCGGCGCCCGATGTGGGAAACGCGCTGCCCTTATCGGCCATTCCTCTGGGAACAAACATTCACAATATCGAGCTGACGCCGGGACGAGGCGGCCAAATTGCCCGCAGCGCTGGTCAACAGGCGACGTTGAACAACCGCGAAGGCGGATACGGCTTGGTGAAAATGCCGTCCGGCGAAATTCGGCGCATCCACGAGACCTGTTACGCGACCATTGGTCAGGTCGGCAATGTCGATCACATGAACGTGTCGAGCGGCAAGGCGGGACGGACGCGCTGGCAGGGACGACGCCCGCATGTGCGCGGCATGGTGATGAACCCGATCGATCATCCAATGGGCGGCGGCCAGGGTAAATCAAAAGGCGGCGGCGGCCGGCATCACCCGGTGAGCCCGTGGGGGCAACTGGCGAAAGGATTTAAAACACGGACGAAACATAAGCCGAGTGATCGGTTCATTTTGGAAAGGAGACGGGCAAAGAAGAAGGTGTAGCCACGGCGCTCCGTCGCCGTGACGTCTATGCCCCGACAGAGCGGGGCAGCTACAAATTTGACATTTATGGCCAGATCATTGAAGAAAGGACCCTTCGTCGAATCGCATCTTCTGGAGAAGATCGATAAGATGAACAATTCGGGCGCGAAGAAACCGATCAAGACCTGGTCGCGGCGCTCGATGGTAACGCCGGATTTTGTCGGCCACACGTTTTTGGTTCACAACGGAAAGAATTTCCAATCTGTTTTCGTGACCGAAAACATGGTTGGTCACAAGCTCGGCGAATTTTCGCCTACGCGCGTATTTAAGAAACACGGTTCGCACACGGCGAAAGTGACAAAGTAAGTTGAATTTGCGATTAGCGATTTGCGGGTTGCGATTGCCAAAAATGGCGGTCGCAATGTCGCACATCGCAATGGTAGGAACGTTGGTTAGCTACGGCGCCGACGCAGGGAAAGATAGTTCTTTGACAGATTCTAAGAATGAGAAAAGGGCCACGGTAATGGCAAGCACGCCTGTACCATCGGCGAGCCCGCAATTGTCCGTCTCGCCTTCGGAAGTGACGGAATTGCTTTCCCAGAAAGAAGAATTGCGCCGGCAGTTGTCGCTGAGCCAACAAACGGTGCAGACGCTGACGAGTAGTCTGGCCGAATCGAACGCCGAAGCGGAATTGTTTCGGCGAAAATTCGCCGATCTTGAATTGCGGATGGAAGCGCTCGGACTGGCTTCAGCAAGCAAAGACCGCGCGAAACTGGAGCAACGGTTGCTGACCGCTGTCAGCGATTTGCAGCTGGCGCAGAAGGAACGCGACCAATACCGCGATCAAATGATGCAGTTTTCAGAAGCGATGTTGCGCTATCTGAAAACGGCAGAAGGCGGCGATGCGCAGGCGCGAATGGATGTGGAAGCGCAATTGCGCTCGATGAACGCGCTAGTCGATAAATCGAGTAAGACGCAGTCGATGACCGGATCGCTGCTCGATGGCAGTGTCATTGGACTGAAGGAAGAATGGTCGTTTGTGGTTGGTAACTTTGGCGCACGCGAAGGTGTGAAAATTGGAATGCCCCTGCGAGTGAAGCGCGGAGATGAGGTGGTGGCGAGGCTGCGGGTGGTGGATGTGCGTGAGCGGATTTGCGGCGCCATCATTCAGGAATCTGGAAAGGAGAAAATTAAGGTGGGAGATCGACTCGAAGTCGATGCCCGGCCGGATGTGGGTTTAAAGTAAAATGGTTGAAAGCGTTAAAGAGTTGAAGGGTTGAAGCAGAAAAGTGAACGCCGCTTTAACGCTGTAACCCTTCAACGCTTGATCGAACACGATGGAAGTACGAGCGACATATAAGTACGCGAAGATTTCGCCGTTTAAGGCGCGCGAAATCACCCGCGAGATTCAGGGTCTGCCGGTTTCGGCAGCGCTCGATATCGTTGCGTACAGCCCAAAGAAAGCGGCTACGCTGGTGAACAAGACCTTGAAGAGCGCGGTGGCGAACGCCGAGAATAACGCTAATCTCAAAGTAGATGGGTTGGTGGTGAAGGAAGCCATCGTTGGCGAAGGGCCAACGATGAAACGGATGATGGCGCGGGCGCGCGGGAGCGGCAGCCGGATTTTGAAACGCAGCAGCCACATTCGCATCGTGTTGACGGACGAAATTAAGATTGAAACGCGCGAGACGCGGAAAGCGGAACAAAAAGCGGCGAGGAAAAAGGCTGCCGAGGGGAAAGCCGAAGGTGGGGTGGCCAAGGCAAAAGCGGAAAAACCGGCGAAGCGGCCGAAAAAGGAGAAAAAGGGATGACGGAGTTGCGACGACGAGAGGTTTGTTATGGGTCAGAAAGTTAATCCAATTGGATTCCGGTTGGGCGTGAACCGCGACTGGCGGTCGCGCTGGTATGCGTCTCCACAGGAGATGCCGGAATTTTTGCACAGTGACATTCAGATTCGCGATTATGTGAAGAAGAAGCTGCAATTCGCGGCCGTTTCGAAAGTCGTGATCGAGCGGGCGTGGAATTCGATTCGCGTCACCATTTTTACGGCACGTCCCGGCATTGTTATCGGACGCAAGGGTGCCGAGATCGAGAAAATGACCGAAGAAATCTCGAAGATGGCGCAGGGGAAACAGATCAAGATCGATATCCAGGAGATCAAGACTCCTGAGTTGGATGCGCAGTTGGTCGCGGAAAACGTGGCGCTGCAAATCGAACGGCGTATCGCGTATCGGCGGGCGATGAAAAAAGCGGTACAAACGGCGATGGATTTCGGCGCGCTCGGAATTCGTCTACGGAGTTCGGGTCGATTGAATGGCGCGGAAATTTCGCGTTCCGAATGGTATCGCGAAGGCAAGGTGCCCCTGCATACCCTGCGCACCGGGATCGATTACGGATTTTCGGAAGCCAACACCGTTTACGGCAAGATCGGAGTCAAGTGTTGGATTTGTAAGAAGGAAGAGGTGCCTGAGCAAACGCAGGCCCAGGCCGCGCCGCCGCCACCATCTCCGAAAGAAGCCGAGCCGGCTGAACTCTAGGGAGATTTGTTATGCCGTTGATGCCTAAACGGGTGAAGTATCGCAAGTCCCAGCGGGGAAGTCGCAAGGGAACGGCTTCGCGCAATTTGCGAATTGATTTCGGCGAGTTTGGTCTGCAAACGCTCGAGCGCGCCTGGATCACGAACACCCAGATCGAAGCCGCCCGCGTCGCGTTAACCCGCAACATGAAACGCAAAGGCAAACTCTGGATTCGCATTTTTCCCGACAAATCGGTCACGGCGCGTCCGCCGGAAACGCGAATGGGTAAAGGTAAGGGCCAGCCGGAATTTTGGGTGGCAACGGTCCGGCCGGGGAATATTTTGTTTGAGCTCGATGGCGTGCCGGAGTCAGTCGCGCGCGAGTCGTTGCGTCTTGCTGCCGACAAGCTGCCGGTGCGTACGAAATTTTTGAGCCGTCATCATGTTGCTGCGTAATCGGAGACAACCATGAAAATCAAAGAAATTGTTGAGATGAGCACGGACGAGCTTTTGACGAAGAAACGCGACCTGCGGCAGGAGAGTTTGCATCTACGCCTGCAACAGCAGAGCGGACAACTTGAGCAACCGAGCCGACTGCGCTTACTCCGACGCGACGTCGCCCGGATTGAGACGGTGCTGTCGAAGCGGGCAAAGGAGGCGAAGTAATTTATGGCCGAAGAACCAAGCGCAATGCCACCGCCGCTACCGACCGAGGCGCGAGTGTCCGCTGTCCCTCCGTCCAAATCGCAACGCGGTTCGCGCAAGACGCGTGTGGGCGAGGTGATTTCGAGCTCGATGAACAAGACGATCGTCGTTTGTAGCGTTACCCGCGTGCCGCACCCGAAGTTCGGCAAGATCGTGAAGCAGCAAAAGAAATTTTACGCGCACGACGAAGAGAACCAGGCGAAGAACGGCGACACGGTTCGTATTATGGAAACGCGACCGCTCAGCAAGTTGAAGCGATGGCGCCTGGTCGAGATCGTCAACAAATAAATTTATGGTCCAGATTCGTTCCCGACTCGATGTGGCTGACAACACCGGCGCGCGCATGGCGACGATGATCGGGGTCATCGGAAAGGCCACACTCTACGCGCGGATAGGGGATGTAATCACAGCGAACGTCAAGGAAGCCAGCGCGACTGGGACAGTAAAGAAAGGTGAAGTTGTGCGCGCGGTTATTGTTCGCACCAAACAACCCGTGAAACGCGATGACGGTTCGCTGTTGCGATTCGATAACAATGCCATTGTCATTATCGACAAAGATTTGAATCCGCGCGGAACGCGCATTTTTGGGCCGGTGGCGCGGGAGCTGAGAGAGAAGAACTTTATGAAGATCGTCTCCCTTGCGCCGGAGGTGCTGTGATGAACCGCATCAAGTTTCACGTTAAAAAAGGCGATAACGTTGAAGTAATCTCGGGAAACTTCCGTGGTTCGAGTGGGAAGATTCTTCAAGTGTTACCGAAGAAGCAACGGGTGCTGATTGAAGGCGTACGTATTATTAAGAAGCACCTGCGGAAGTCGCAGGATAACCCGAGCGGAAAGATCGCGGAACGGGAGGGGCCGATCCATATTTCCAACGTGCGATTGATCGAGAAAACGGAAAAGAAAGAAAAAACCGCGAAGAAGGAGACGAAGGCGAAGAAAGAGAAAACGAAAAGTTAGTCATTCCGAGCGAAAATGCCGGTCCGGCTCGGACCGAGGGATTCCGAGAAGTTATATCAAAGGATTTCGCGACGGGATTCCTCGATTTCGCTCAGAATGACACAGATCCGGAAATGGAAAACGAATTTTACAGAGACTACAAAGAACGAGTCGTACCGGCGCTACAACAGCAGCACGGTTATAAAAATATTCACCAGGTGCCGAAGGTCGACAAAGTGGTTATAAACACGTCCGTCGGCTCGCAATCGGATGTGAAGCAGGCACTCGATGATGCCAAGACGGAACTAGCGCTCATTAGCGGTCAGCACGCGGCCGAGACCCGGTCGAAGAAGAGCATTTCGAATTTCAAGTTGCGCAAGGACCAGGCGATTGGCGCCAAGGTTACATTGCGCGGCGAGCGAATGTATGAATTTCTGGAGCGTCTGATCAAGGCCGCGCTGCCACGTATTCGTGATTTTCGTGGGGTTTCGCCGCGCGGATTCGACGGTCATGGAAATTATACTTTGGGCGTGTCCGACCAGTCGATTTTTCCCGAGGTCGAGCTCGATAAAATCAAGCGCAACATCGGTTTTGATGTTACTATCGTGACCACTGCTCGCACGAACGCGGAAGCCAAATCGCTGCTCAGCGAAATGGGGATGCCGTTCAGCGACCGCGCCAGAAGGTCGGCCGCGCAAGCTGCTTAATTATTAGATGAGTACCGTAACCGATCCGATTGCAGATTTGCTGGCTCGCGTGCGCAACGGCGCGCAGGCGCAGAAGCCCGAGCTGTTTGTGCCGTACTCCAAGATCAAGGCAGAGATAGCAAGGATTTTGAAGGAAGAAGGCTACATCACCGATTACGAACTGGATCGGACGGCAGCGCATCCGCGGATCAAGATTAGGAACAAGCTGGTCAATCGGTCGTGTGCCATCACAGGATTAAAACGGGTGAGCCGGCCCGGACTGCGCCGATATGTCGGTGCGGATGAAATTCCGCGTGTCCTAGGTGGAATGGGAATCGCGATTCTCTCGACGCCGCGGGGCGTATTATCGGGTCGGGAAGCAAAAAAACAAAACGTCGGCGGAGAATTGCTGGCTTACGTTTGGTGATGTTTAACTATTTTTGACTGTTATGTCGCGAATTGGAAACAAAACCATAGCCCTGCCGGAAAAAGTAAAGGTGAACGTCGGTAACGATGGCGCGATCGCGGTCGAGGGCCCAAAAGGCAAACTAAATTGGAAGTTGCCACGCGAGATTTCGGCCAAGGTCGAGAACAATCACGTCTCGCTGGCGCGAGGGGCGGAAACGCGAAGCGTGAAAGCGTTGCACGGCCTTTCGCGCGCTCTGATCAACAACATGGTGTACGGGGTGAGTCAAGGCTTTAGCAAGGATTTGGAAATTGAAGGCGTCGGATTCAAAGCCGCGGTGCAGGGCCAAAAGCTGAATCTATCCCTCGGATTCTCGCACCCAATTTTGTTTCCCATCCCAAAAGATATCAAAATCACGGTGACCGAGAATACGAAGCTAACGATTAGTGGGGTCGACAAGAAATTGGTCGGTCAGGTTGCGGCGGATATTCGCAGATATTATCCGCCCGAGCCGTACAAGGGCAAAGGCGTGCGATACGCGGGCGAGCAGATTCGCCGCAAGGAAGGCAAGACGGTGCAGTAAGATGGCGACGAATCGGAAGGCAGCGCGGCAGCGCATTCATACCCGCATCCGGAAGAAAGTAAGCGGAACCGCAGAACGTCCGCGACTCGCCGTCCATTTTTCCGGGCGCCATGTTTACGCGCAGGTCATCGATGACGAGGCCGGTAAAACCTTGGCGGCGGTTTCGACATTGCAAAAAGATTTGGCTGGCAAAAAAGCGGCCGCGAATCGGGAATCGGCAGAACGCGTTGGGAAGGCGATCGCGGAGAAGCTGCTGACAAAGAAGGTGGAGAACGTGGTGTTTGATCGCGGCGGTTACATATTCCACGGCAAGGTGAAAGCGCTCGCAGATGCCGCGCGTGAAGGCGGATTGAAATTTTAAAATGCCTGCACCGAACCCAGGAAGACGATTTGATCGCGGTACCGATAGGACGCCCGCCGCAAAAGGTGATACCACCGAGAAAGTGGTTTTCATCAACCGCTGCGCCAAGGTGGTGAAAGGCGGACGCCGTTTCAGCTTCAGTGCGTTGATTGTGGCAGGCGACCATGATGGAAAAGTTGGTGTCGGTTTTGGCAAGGCGAACGAAGTGGCGGAAGCGATTCGCAAGGCGTCCGAAGCGGCGCGTAAATCAATGGAGAAAGTTTCGCTGCACGAGAACACCATTCCGCATGAGACGATCGGGGAATTCGGTGGCGGCCGGGTTTTGTTGCGGCCGGCCTCGCCGGGGACTGGCGTCATCGCCGGTGGCGGTGTGCGCGCGGTCGTAGAGGCCGCGGGGATTCGCGACGTCCTGGCGAAATCGCTTGGTTCAAGCAATCATGCCAACGTCGTTAAAGCGACCATCCAGGCGCTGCGAAATTTGCGTCGTCGCGATGAAATTTTGAAAGTGCGCGGGATTCGCCCGCGTGCGACCGCGCCAGCCGACGGAGGGCAGGCCTAGTGAAGGCGGAAACGAAAAAAGAAAAACCGGCAGGACTACGGCTGCATAACTTGCGCCCACGTCCCGGTGCGCGTCATCGGGTGAAGCGACTCGGCTGCGGCGAAAGTTCGGGCCATGGCAAAACCAGCGGCAAAGGGCACAAAGGGCAAAAGGCTCGTTCGGGCGGAAGCCTCCGTCTCGGATTCGAAGGTGGCCAGATGCCGTTAATCCGGCGATTGCCGAAGCGTGGCTTCAACAACGCAGCTTTTCACAAGCGTTACGCGATTGTGAATTTGTCGGATCTGAAGGATTTCAAAAGCGGATCGGTCGTGAACGAGGAATCGTTGCGCGCCGCAAATCTGGTTCGTGGAAATTTCGATGGCATCAAGATTCTCGGCGGCGGTGAACTAAAACATGGGCTGACGATTGAAGCGGAAAAGGTCAGCGCGGCGGCGCGCGAGAAGGTTGAGAAAGCCGGTGGGAGCATCGCGGAAGCCAAAACGCCGAGCGCCGGCGGAGCGCATCGACAGGATGCCGATGCCACGGATGCTACGAAGCCAAACAGAACAAAAGCCGGCAAGAAGTAGCCGGCTGGTTTAGGAAATGATCTCGGCGTTCCTGAACACAGTAAAAATTCCGGAGCTGCGGCGCCGGATTCTCTTCACTCTCGCAATTATTGTCATTGTCCGTCTGGGCGCTGCGATCACGACGCCCGGAGTCAATCAGGCCGTTTTGCAGGAATGGTTTCGCAGCACCGCCGACAAGCAGGGCGGGGTGGCTGCGCTCTTTAATCTTTTCAGCGGCGGTGCGCTGGAGAATTGCGCGATTTTTTCCCTTGGCATCATGCCCTATATCAGTGCGTCGATCATGCTGCAGTTATTGACGGCGGTGATTCCGCAACTCGGCCGCCTGGCGCGCGAAGATGGAGGCCGTCAGAAGATCATGCAATACACGCGCTATGCGACAGTAGTGCTTTGTCTTTTCCAGGGATACTTACTCGCCATTTCTTTTCAGCATCCGGAGTCGTACCATACCATTCTGGGAGGAATCCCCGATACGATTCGAAAGCTGGGGATTCCACTGGTGGCGGACCAGGGTTGGGCCTTCCGCATTGCAACAGTCATTAGTCTGACTACTGGGACGCTTTTTCTGATGTGGCTGGGCGATCAGATCACTGAACGCGGCATCGGCAACGGCATTTCTTTGATAATCACGGTCGGAATTGTGGCGCGCTTGCCGGCGGCGCTTACGCAGGCGTGGCGAACGTTTGTCCCCAGTGCAGGAGCGGGAGGCGATACCGGTCAGTCCAGTCCAACTCCCGTTGTTCTTGTGCTGATGATTTTGTTCCTATTCCTTGTGATCGCGGGTGTGATCACGATCACGCAAGGTGTTCGCAAGATTTCGGTGCAATATGCCAAGCGGGTAGTCGGCCGAAAAATGTACGGCGGCCAATCGACGTTCATGCCATTGAAAGTAAATTACGCCGGAGTCATGCCGATCATTTTCGCATGGGCCATTTTGTTGTTTCCCACCACAATCGTCGGCCTCTTGTTCAAGAACAGTCGCGTCGCCAAACAGATTACCGACGCGATGGCGACAGGTTGGGTTCATTATGCCTTGATTGCCGCGATGATTTTCTTCTTCAGTTACTTTTGGGTGGCGACACAATTCCAACCATCGCAGATCGCGGATGATCTGAAGAAGCACGGTGGCTACATTCCCGGGGTGCGACCAGGGAAACCGACGGCCGACTTTTTGGACTATACAATGACGCGGCTGACTTTTGCGGGCGCGATGTTTCTCACCCTGATTGCGGTGTTGCCGAGCTTGCTCAGCCAGGCCCTTCATGTCCCGCAGGTCACCGCTCAATTTTTCGGAGGAACAAGCCTGCTCATTATCGTGGGTGTAATGTTGGATACGATGCGCCAGGTCGAAACGCATCTGATTCAACGCCATTACGACGGGTTCTTGCGCAAAGGGCGAATTCGCGGGCGAGCTTTCGATACGCGCGCCGCTTACAACCGTGGCGAGGCCGCAGCGCAGAAGACGTTGATGTGGCTTTACGTTGCGATCTCCATTCTCGTCATCGCTGGAGTCGCCATTTTTCTTTACGGCCGCTGAGTGAAGAAACGGCTTGTTCTTCTCGGCGCGCCCGGTTCTGGGAAGGGCACCCAGGCTGAACTGATTACGCGGCAATTTGGAATTCCGGTCACATCGCCGGGTGCGATCCTGAGGCGGGAGAAAGACCTTGGCACGCCCTTGGGAATCGAGACTTCCGAGACCATTCAGCGGGGTGGCCTTGTCCCGGATGCGACAATTGTGAAACTGATCGAAGATTGGCTGCGCTTGCACGGTGCGCACGGTTTTGTCTTTGATGGATTCCCGCGCACCGCTCCGCAGGCCGAAAGCCTGGCGGCGATTCTCACTCGCCACCATACCCCACTTGATCTCGCGATCTGGCTCGAAGTTTCCGAGGAAACGGTCCGCGAGCGTATTTCAGGACGATTGCAGTGCCGCAGTTGCGGCTTTGTTACCAGTGTGGCGGCAGGAAATTTTTCCGAGCGCGCAGTTTGTCCGTACTGTGAAGGACCACTGGTGCGGCGAAATGACGATGATCTCGAAATTCTGCAAAATCGCTTGAAGGAATATCACGTGAAAACCGAACCATTGGCTTCCTATTACCAAAAGGGAAGCGTGTTACATCGCATCGATGGCAATCGCGATCGCGAAACAGTTTTCGGCGATATTTCGCGTTTGATTGAGGCGAAATGATCCCGATTAAGAATGCGAAGGAAGCGGAAAAGATGCGGCTGGCGTGTCGCGTCGCGAGCGAGATCCTGGACCGCGTCGTCGGCCTCATTCGGCCGGGGATTACGACGAAAGAAGTGGACGAAGCTGCCGCCGAGATGATGGACGAGGCTGGGGTGAAAAGCGCATTTCTCGGCTATCGGATCGGGCATCGCGTCTATCCAGGAAACATCTGCATATCACTAAACGACGAAGTTATTCACGGCATTGCCAGCCAGCGCCGGATTCAGTATGGCGATATAGTGAAACTCGATATCGGAGTGATTCGCGACGGCTGGATCGGCGATACTGCCACGACGGTGCCGGTCGGCATTATCGACGAACAGACGGAACGTTTGCTGCGGGTGACAGAGCGGGCACTGGAGCGCGCTATTGGTATGGCTTATCAGGGCCGGCGATTGGGCGACATCAGCGCGGAGATCGAAGACGAAGCAACGCGTAACCAACTTAATGTCGTGCGCGAGTTTGTCGGCCACGGGGTTGGACGAAAACTACATGAGGAGCCTCAGATCCCGAATTATGGAAAGCGTGGCAGCGGGCCGCGGCTGAAAGCCGGAATGACGCTCGCGATTGAGCCGATGATTAATTTGGGAACTGCCGCCGTCAGATTACTCGATGACGGCTGGACTGCTTGCACCGCTGATGGAATGCCGTCGGCACATTTCGAGCACACGGTGTTGATTACCAATGAGGAGCCGGAAATACTGACATGGCGCGGAAAGGCGCAATTGAAGTAGAAGGCAAGGTGGTCGAGCTTCTTCCGAACACGATGTTTCGGGTGGAACTCCCTAACGGCCACCAGGTTCTGGCCCATATTTCGGGGAAAATGCGGCTGCACTTCATTCGCATCTTGCCAGGAGACAAAGTTATGCTAGAGATTTCGCCCTACGATTTGTCGAAGGGGCGGATTACGTTTCGCCAGAAATGAACGCGCGGATACCTCTCCGCGATTTTTCGTCTCGTGGAAAAATGAAAGTACGACCATCAGTAAGAAGACTTTGTGAATCTTGCAAGATTGTGAAGCGCAAGAATGTAGTGCGCGTCATCTGCAAGAACCCGCGGCATAAACAGCGGCAGGGGTAAACAAAGGTGATTAGTAACTAGTGATAAATGATTAGTGGAAAGTGGAAACGATTTAACACTTTAACAGGTTAACAATTTTAACGACTTACAAAACATGCCAAGATTATTGGGAGTTGAAATACCGGCGGAGAAGCGCATCGAAGCGTCGCTTACTTATATTTACGGGATTGGACCGGCGATCGCGAAGCGCATTCTCGATCAGACGAATATTGATCCGAATCTGCGCGCGAAAAAACTCACCCCGCAACAGCTGAACGAGATCATCCATTCGATTACGAGCAACAAGATTCCAATTGAAGGGGATCTGCGCCGTGAGGTGCAGGGCAATCTCAAGCGTTTACAGGCGATCAATTGTTATCGCGGAATCCGGCATCGCCGAGGCTTGCCTGTTCGGGGCCAGCGCACCAGCACAAACGCGCGCACCCGCAAAGGTCCACGCAAGACCGTTGGAGTCATCCGTAACAAAGACGCGAAAGCAGGTAAAGTTTAATGGCTGAACCACAAAAACCGGCGGAAGACGCCGAAAAGAAACCGAGGGCGCCCAAAGCTGCGAAAGAGGCTGGGCCCAAACCCGACACAGCAGAAGTCCAGAGCGAGCCGGCCAAGGTGGAAGTCCCTGCGGTTGCAGCTCCGGCTGAGCCGAAGAAAAAGACCGCGCCGAAGGCAAAGAAAGAGGAAACGGCTGCTCCGGCCGCGGCGCCGGCGGAGAACCTTTCCCTTAGTCCTGAAAGCGTCGAGCAACCGAAGATCGTCAAGGCGAAGGGCAGCAAAAACATTCACAACGGCATCGCGCACGTTCTCGCCACGTTCAACAACACCATCGTCACGATTACGGACATGAAGGGCAACGTCATCGGATGGTCGAGTGCGGGCAAAGTTGGATTCAAAGGCTCGCGCAAAAGCACCGCCTATGCGGCCCAAATGGTGGCGCAGGATGCGTCGCGGCAGGCCATGGGACACGGTCTTAAGGAAGTGGAAGTGCTGGTCAGAGGCCCGGGCGCGGGACGCGAATCGGCTGTGCGCGCTCTTCAAGCCATCGGTCTCGAACTTACCGTGATCCGCGACGTTACCCCCGTTCCGCACAACGGCTGCCGCCCGCCGAAACCACGCCGCGTATGATTCAATCAACTATCAACCCTCAACCATCAATCTTCTAAGTGGGCAGATACACCGGACCAAAAACCAGAGTTAGCCGCCGCTACGGCGTCCCGCTTTTCGGGCCTTCGAAATCGCTCGAGCGAAAAAATTATCCCCCCGGAATGCACGGACCGAAAGGTTCGCGCCGGAAACAATCCGATTACGCGATTGCGCTCGGTGAAAAACAAAAGCTGCGTTATCAATATGGGCTGCTCGAGCGACAGTTTCGTCGGATTTTCCAAAGCGCGTTACGCAAACGCGGTGTCACCGGCGAAAGGCTTTTGCAATTGCTCGAGACCCGCCTCGACAACGTCGTCTTTCGTCTCGGCTTGGCCAACACGCGTGCTGGTGCCCGCCAGCTGGTTTCACACGGCCACATCCTGGTTAACGGCAAGACGGTGAACATTTCCTCCTTTAACGTGAAGGCCGGCGACGAGATTTCGGTCAAAGACAAACCGAAGACGCGTCAACTCGCTTTGCGCAATCTCGAACTAACGCAGATCGTTCCAGTGCCCGACTGGTTGACGGTCGATCGCGACGCTCTCAGAGGCAAAGTTGCCCGCATTCCTTCGCGCGAAGAAATTCAACCGATGGTCAACGAGCAACTGATCGTCGAGTTGTACTCCCGCTAATTGTAGCGGCCTACAGGTTGAAGCACTGGCGGTTACACAACCGCCACTACAGCACGCTTCCTGGAATGAAATAACGGACCGCCATTATCCGGTGGAACAAGAGGCAAACTCGGAATGAGGAGAATCTCAGCCGGGACTGAGCGGTTATCGGGTACCTGCTCTCAGTTACGAACCGGGCTGGCGTTGCAAGCGAGGTCCGGTGCACTCTCCAGAGGAAGAAGGGCGGTCATAGACCGCCGCTACAGAGGAATTCCAACGCTTTGTCGTAGCTTCGGCGATCGAGAAAGTGGGCTAATCGCGGCGGAATGGGCTGGGGGAGAGCGGCGGACAGAGATTGAATGCGGTCGGAAATCTCGCGGAGCCGCGCGATATGTTGATCGGGATCACGGCGGCTGGTTTCGTCGGAAATAATTTTTAGGCGCTCTCGTAAAGCAGTGGCTAATTCTTGTTCTTCTCTCGTCATTTGTTTCGCAGGATAGGGTGAATTCGTACGCTAACAGCATTTGTCTTTAGCGCCAAAGGCGCTGAGCAAGCGAGGCCGGGGGCGCTGCCGCGGGGGAGAATTTTTTCGCGCCCTTGGCGCTGAAACGCAACGAGCGGAAGCGCATCCTTCCGTTGAAGGAAAGCTTGAAACTCACGAATATTTAGCGCAACCGTCTGCCGTGGCTGTCAGCGATTCCAAACGCATTCTCGTGGTGGACGACGATATGTCGCTTACGCGTCTTATCAGCGAGGCATTGCGAACTCGTTTCCAATGTGAAGTTGATGCTACCCCTAATCCGGAGTACGCCTTTGAGCTGGCGTTGAAAAAACGTTACCGCGTTTTCGTTTTCGATTTTTCGATGCCGATGATCGATGGCGCCATGCTCTTTGCGCTCATTGGGAAGGTCTATAACCATGTGAATCCGCCGCTACTGGTTCCGCCGCTGATACTGATTTCAGGACGCGGCGATGAGGCGCGCGCGCAGGAATTGATGAAAGAAATCGGAGTGCGCGGGTTTTTGCCGAAACCTTTCGCGATGAATCGGCTGATGGAGAAGGTTAGGGAGGTTGCTCCGGAACTCGAGGCAGCTAGTGGAGAATAACGAGGGTGGCGCGACGACCGGCCCGTGGCGTCGTCCCGCAGCTGCCGAAACCAAGACGGGAGTAATCGAGTGGTGGGTAATCGCAGCTTCGGGGCATTGCCCCTCCTACCTTGACTGCCGCACACGAGATTTTCATGATTATGCAGGACTACGGCACTGGCCCTAATCTGCTTGATTCAATCCCGTTAATCTTATCTATCGTTCGCCGAGCTCGGCCAATAATTGGCGGCGCGCTTCCAGCCAATCGGAGTCTGCATCGCCGGGTAGCGACATACGCTCGCGCTGTTCGGCGATGAAATAAGCGCGCGTACGGATGGCTTCGTCGCTGATATGGGTTGTTGCTTTCGGTGGAGCAGATTTTTTGCGTGACGCAGTCTTACGCGGGGAACTGGCTTTTTTTGTTGCCGGTTTCGCGGCATGGTCGTTCAGCGCTGTTTCCTCGGCCGACGATTTCGAATTGTCCTTTGTTTTTCTTGGCATGACTAAAACAGGTATCGCTGTACTCGCCCGGATCGGATTGGCAAGCCGTTTTCGCAAAGGATTGGCGTGAACGCGAAGCCTTCGCTAGCGTACACCATGCGGCACTTTGTTTTTCGCTGGCTGGCGACGACGGTGGCAGTGATGGTCGCGGCTTCAATTATTCATGGAATCCGATACGATTTCACCGGCTCGCTAATCGGTGCGGCCTTGCTCCTCGGCATCCTAAATGCTTTTGTCCGACCCGTGTTGCTAATTTTAAGCGCACCTCTCATTCTTGTGACGCTCGGATTTTTTATTCTCATCGTCAACGGTCTGCTGCTCTGGTTCGTCCCGAACATCGTGACCGGCTTTCACGTCGATAGTTTTGGGAGCGCGTTCTGGGGTGCGATCGTGATTGGGATTGTGTCCTGGATTCTGAGCGCGTTTTTCCGCGGGAGCGACGGCCGCGTCCATATCTTGACCCACCATGCTCAAATCAAGCGCGTGCGAGGTCGCGTCATCGAACCCGGAGATCGCTCATGACTTACTGCCTCGGGATGCTCTGCCGCACGGGTGCGGTTTTTCTCTCCGATTCACGTACAAGTGCGGGTATGGACAACATCACGATGCGGAGCAAGATGCGGCTCTTCGAAAAACCGGGCGCGCGAGTGATTTGCATCATGAGCTCGGGCAACCTTTCGCTCACTCAGGCGACGCTCGCATTGATCGATGACGATTTGGTTCTGGCGAACAACGAGCCGTCGCGCGAGACGATAATGAATACCCACACGCTCTACGAAACCGCCCGTTATGTCGGAAGCAAAGTGCGCGCGGTGGAAAGACGCGATCGCGTGGCGCTCGAAGCAGACGGGTTCGACTTCAACATCAACCTGATCGTCGGTGGCCAGATCGTGGGTTTGTCACCAGAGGTTCACCTGATTTATCCGCAGGGAAACAGCATTCATGCGACGCGTGATTGTCCGTTTCTGCAGATCGGCGAAACGAAATACGGGAAACCAATTCTCGATCGTGGATTCAATTACGAGACTTCACTGAGCGACGCGGTGAAATTTGGAATTGTTTCCATCGATGCGACCATGAAAAGTAATGTCGCGGTGGGGCCACCGATCGATTTGCTTTGCTACGAGACCGATTCACTGTTGGCGAATTCGCGAATGCGGCTCGATCAGGACGATCCTTATTTGCAAGAGATCGGACGCAAATGGCAGAACGGTATAATCAAGCTAGTCAAAGAGATGCCGGCGCCTGATTTCACGAAGCCTTCGTTGGGGTTTGCGACCGCAGCCTAGTTGCGGCACGACGAACGAATTATCGGAGTTGCTGCGATTCAAGTCTGGGGAGCGCACGTGCCCTCGCGTGCTGTGGTTGGCGCCTCGCCAACCACTCTACTATGGTGCAACAAAAGAAGCATTTCGGCGAGGCGCCGAAATGGGAACGCGAGACGCATGCGCTCCCCAGAATCAGAATTCACGTCACGGCGCCGAGCTATGAGGCGTCGGTTGCGGCCGTGAGTAATTCAGCCTCTTTTAGACATCGCCCCATGTTCGTTAAGATTTGCGGCATCATGAATCAGGTAGACGCCGAGCTTGCCATCGCGGCCGGGGCGGATGCTCTGGGTTTTAACTTCTGGCCGGGCAGCCGGCGTTATCTTGAGCCCGCGAAAGCGGCCGGTTGGATCAGAAAGTTGCCCGATACGGTTATTCGGGTTGGGGTTGTGGTAAATCCGACCGAGTTGTATGCGGCGACGATCGCAGCAGTAGATGGGATCGACCTTCTGCAATTGCACGGGACGGAGTCGTCTGAATTTTGTCTGAATCTAGTAGAAGCGCATATCCCCCTTTGGAAGGCAATTCCGATGACCGGGCCCGAAACACGGCTACCTGATTACCACGCTGAGCGGATCCTACTGGATACGGTTACTGAGGGGAGGTTTGGGGGGACGGGTGTGCCATTTCATTGGAGCTGGGCGCGCGACCTGATCAACGCCAATCCGACCTTGGAACTGATTCTGGCGGGGGGCTTGACGCCCGAAAATGTGGGTCGCGCCATTACCGAATCTCGGCCGTTTGGCGTGGACGTGGCGAGCGGGGTCGAGGGGCGGTCCGGCCGCAAAGATATTTACCGGGTCCGCGATTTTATTGCTGCTGCGCGCTCTGCCTAAAGCGGAGTAGAAAACCGGCTCTCGAGGGGTCGGAAACAAGACCGGAGGCTGGTCTGCTTCCTGCTTTAACGCCCTTTGCTTTAATCAAAATCGCACTACTACTATGGCAACTTTCACATTCAAACTGACTTGCGGAACGATCGCATTCCTCGCGGCCATCTCCGTCTCCTTCGGCCAAGCGACTTCGCCTGCTCCCGAGAGCACTGAAAAGAAGGCGGGTAACGCTAATTCTGCCAAGAATGCCGATAAAAACCAATCAGTCCCTGCCCCTTTAACTGTTGTGCAGGCGACGAGTGCGACGTCGACGCCAGCAGCAAAAGCCCCCCAACCATCTACCAGCACGCCCGCCACCACGGTTCCACCGCCTGCCGCTGCCGAATCTGCTACGGAAAGCGGTGGTGTCGGCGTGCGTGAGTTTCAAGGCGACGATGTCGGCCAAGTGCTGCGTCTGTTGGCCCGTCAAGCCAAGGTTAACATGGTGGTAAGCGATCAGGTGACTGGCACGGTGACGATGCGGTTGGAAGACGTCACCGCGCTGCAAGCAATCGCGATTATCGTAAAAGCCAAAGGTTTATTCATGGATCAGATTGACCATGTTTACTATATTAAGACGCCTGCCGAAAAGACCGCGGAGCCGACGGAGAGCGACAGTTATCAGTTCAGTTATTCGCGGGCAAAAGAGGTAGCGCCTTTGCTGGCCTCCCAGCTTGCGAGCAAGGATCCGCCTCAGTTCGACGAGCGGACCAACACCATTTTTTTTCGGGAAACTCGCAGTAACTTGGACAATATCCGCAAATTACTGGTGACGATCGACAAACCGACCAAGCAGGTAATGATCGAAGCTCGCCTGGTTGAAGTTACGGCGAACCCGCAACAAAGCTACGGCATCGACTGGTCCGGAGTGGTTGGTAGCGCGAGTAACGGTAAGACCTTCCAGTACGGTGGACCGACCACTAGTAGTTCAGGCGGTGGTACCGGGAACAATTCAACTTTTAACGGGGCTGTAGGGCCACTGCCATTGGGCAATCCCAACAACCCAAATTTCCTGGGCAGCTTTGGTCACTTGGCCTTTGGCCAGTTCGCAATCCTGACCGTGCCGCAGATGTCCGCCACTTTGCGGCTACTTAATGAAGATTCGGATGCTGAATTCCTCGCCAATCCGCGGGTTGTGACCGCTGACAATTTGCAGGCGAAAATCGAGATCAATCGCGCTCAGCCGGTTCCGCAGTTGAATTTCAATGAACAGACTGCCACTGCCGTTTTCGGTGGATTCCAGGACAAAAAGTTCGGCAACACCCTCATCGTTACACCCAGCATCAATAAGGACAACTTTGTCACCCTGAAGGTGAAACCCGAGATCAGCAACAAGGTCGGAGATTCCACCTTTGTGTTCGCGGGTGCGACAGTTAGCAGCCCGATCATTGATACGCGCAGTCTGGATTCCAACGTCTTGATCCACAGCGGCGATACGCTGGCCATTGGTGGATTACTCCAGGACGAAGTGGCCAAAGCGCGTAACAAAGTGCCCCTGATCGGCGATGTCCCGGTTCTTGGTTATCTCTTTCAGAACCATCTGAACAGTCGGACCAAACGTAATCTGCTCGTTTTCGTGACGCCCACGATCATTAGCTCCAAATACGGTACCGGTTTGGAGGATCAGGTTAGTGGATTACACCATGTGGGCGAGGAATACGCCGACATTAACGGCTGGCGCAACAACGCCAAAGGCGCCGTTCGGCTGGTGCCAACCGGCAATCGGCAGGTGGTAGCGGATTACCCGAAACCGGGAACGCCGCCGCCACCCGCGATGGGCGAAGAGATTCAATTCAAGAGTTCAGCCAAGGATCGCGACTTCTAGTTTTCAGTGGAATGTGGGGTTGAAAGGGGGCGGACGCTTCGCGGCGTTCGCCCTTTCCACTTTCTGGCGAGAACTGAACTGGAGCCACGGCGCTATGCCGCCCTGTCGGTTGACCGGCTCGAGAACGCGAGGCGAGGACAGAGCGAATCTAACGCTCAAGATAGTGATTAAGCGCAGCGCGTAGTTCGGTTCGTGCGCGAAACAGCAGGCTTTTAACCGCAGCAATCGACAGTCCAAGAACCTCTCCGATTTCCTCGTAGCTCTTGTCTTCGTAACGGCGGAGTACGACCGCCATTCGCTGTTTCTCGGGCAACGCGAGAATTGCCCGCTCAATCTCACGTTGCAGCTCACTCTCGAGCAGTTGTTCGTCTGGGATCCGTCCGGCCGAATCGACCAGCGCCAGAGTCTCTTCGCCTTCATGAACGTCCAGCAAATCGCCCGGATGCCGTTTGCGCCTCCGGGCTTCATTAAAAACGAGATTACGTGTGATGGTTAGCAGCCAGGTGGTGAATTTCGCGGTCGGCCGGTAACGCCCTGCACTCTTCCAGACCCGTACAAAGACCTGCTGCGCTACGTCCTCGACATCGGAATTGTTGCCCAGCATTCGCCCAACCGTGCCAATGACCAGAGCCTGGTGACGTTCGACAAGCCGCTCGAACGCAGCGATATCGCCGCGCGCCGCTCTCGCCATCAGGGCAGCATCGTCAAGCTCGCTGGCGCCTTGCTCCGACATGGAAAAGGACGACGGACACGTGCTCACCATTATTCGTTTAAAACCCGACAATGAATTCGGCGTCGCGCCCCGATTGGTCGTTTTGGTTGCATCACTTTCTCAGACCATGCATCATTCACCCAGCGTTTATCCGTATCAACTTAGGAATGAATTACCGGTTAATTCCCGACGCGCTTCGACCTATTGCAGAGAAAATTGAAGCGCAAGAGCGCGTCAGCGACGCCGAGGCGGTGGTTTTGTATCAGTCGCGCGATCTGAACGCCCTCGGGATAATGGCGAATGCGGTGCGCGAAAGAAAGAACGGGAATTACGCCAGTTACATTCACAACCGCTACATCAACTACTCCAACATTTGCATTCTTTCGTGCCAGTTCTGCGCGTTTGCCGCGAGGAAGCGCGATCCTCATGCGTTTGAATATGCCATTGAGGAAATTGTTCGCGTTGTCCGCGAAGCCCTGCCGCTTGGTATCACCGAGGTCCATATGGTCGGTGGGCTTCATCCGACGCTGCGTAAGGCGTGGTATCTCGACTTGCTGCGCGAGTTACGCGCCCTCGATCCGGACTTACACATTAAGGCCTTCACCGCTATCGAAGTGCGTCACCTGGCGCAGCGCATTTTTCGGCTGTCGATCCGGGAAATGCTCGAATTGTTGCGCGAGCACGGGCTTGGCTCGATTACCGGGGGCGGCGCGGAAATCTTTGATCCGGTCGTGCGCGATACGATTTGCCGCGGCAAGGAGACGGCGGAAGAATGGCTCGAGGTCCATCGCACCTGGCACGAAATGGGTGGTCGCAGCACCTGTACCATGCTTTATGGCCACATCGAGACCCTCGAACATCGGGTCGATCATTTAAGCAAGTTGCGCCGGCTTCAGGACGAGACGGGCGGTTTCACCGGCTTTGTTCCTTTTGCCTTTGAACCACAAACGACAATTCTGGCTCACATCAAACCCGCTACGGCCATTGAACAACTCCGCAATCTTGCCGTCAGCCGTATTTACTTGGATAACATTGATCATCTCACCGCGTACTGGGTAAGCATCGGCCTGCCCCTCGCACAGGTCTCCCTGAATTACGGCGTGGACGATTTACACGGCACTATTCTGGAAGAAAAGATTTTCCACATGGCCGGCGCAACAACACCGCAGCAGCAAACCGTCGCCGCCCTGGAGCACGCCATTCGCGAGGCCGGTCGCGAACCGGTCCAACGCGACAGTTATTATCGACACATTACTGCTCCAAAGAACGGATCGATGCCCGGCGTGCGCTCGGCCGACGCGGAACTGGCGTGCGTGTAAGTGTCTCTTCCTCCTATTCTGACTGTGAGGAAAGACAGAGATTAAAAAGAAGAGGAAGATCTTTTTGTGAAGCCGGTTCGCATCGGCTGCGTTAAATATCTCAACGCTCGCCCCCTGATTCACGGTTGGAGTGGGGGCACTGTTGATTTTGATCATCCGGCAGCGCTTTGTCGAAAACTCGATCGCGGCGCTCTCGACGTTGCCCTCGTTTCCAGTCTCGAATTTCTGCGTCGTCCGATTTACCGGATCGTCGACGGGATCTCGATTTCATCCCGAGGCGAGGTTTACAGTGTCATCGTTGCGCATGGTGGGAAACTCGCGCGTATTGAGCAAATCGAGCTCGATCCTGCATCTGAAACATCAGTTGCGCTTTTGCGCTGTCTTCTCGCGCAACGCGGATTGAGCCCGCGCTTGGTTCGGAACATAGACTTCGAGTCTGTCCCGGGTTTACAACCCGCTGCACCACCGCAGAGGGCACGGCTCCTGATTGGGGATCAGGCGATTCGATTCCGAGAGAAGTACCGGGGTTACAGTGTCTGGGATTTGGGTGAAGAATGGAGCGATGTGGCCCATCTGCCCTTCGTCTTCGCGCTTTGGTTGATTCGACCGGAAGTCAGCGATGCGGAGGAAATAGCCGACGCCTTGCGACAGCTTCGCGGTCGGAACCTGCAAAACCTCGATGATCTCGTCTCGTCGCAAACGCGGGTCTCACCCGAGTTCTGCCGAAAATATTACCGCGAATATCTTTTCTTTGATTTCGGTGAGCGTGAGAAAGCAGGTCTGTACGAATTCCATCGGCGGTGTCTGCTGAACAAAATCGATGTCGCTTTGGAAATGCCGTTGAATCTGGTGTGAAACGGAGAGTGCACGCCTCTTGCGGCGGTCGGCAGTCCGGCTCGGACCTTCGCCCAGGTGCCGAAAGCGATACCCAAGATCCATCTGCTTCCCGGAGGAACGCGCAAGGTGCGTGCGCTGCCCGAATGAGAAGAATGGAGGTTCGTATTGGAATTTCCGGCTGGAACTATGCCGGATGGCGTGGCGTTTTTTACCCAAAGGATCTGCCGCATCGTCGCGAGCTGGAATTCGCCTCGCGAGTGTTGAACTCCATTGAGATCAACGGCTCATTTTACTCGCTGCAACGACCAACCAGCTATCGGCGTTGGTACGAGGCAACGCCGGAAAATTTTCTCTTCAGCGTAAAAGGCGCGCGTTTCATCACTCACATGAAGAAATTGCGCGAGATCGAAGTCCCGTTGGCCAATTTCTTTGCTTCGGGCGTTCTCGCGCTGGAAGGAAAACTTGGCCCGATTCTTTGGCAATTCCCACCAAACTTTGGTTGGAACGTGGAGCGTTTTCGCGAATTTTTTCAGTTACTCCCAAAATCCACGAAAGAGGCAGCGTTGCTCGGACGAACGCATGACTCGAAACTAAAAGTGCGTGCGTGGTTGAAAACAGAACGCGATCGCCCGCTGCGTTATTGCGTCGAAATTCGGCATCCCAGTTTTCTCGTGTCCGATTTTTTAGAACTGTTGCGCAAATTCAATGTGGCGTTCGTTTTCGCCGACACCGCCGGAAAGTGGCCGTACGCCGAAGATCTAACGGCCGATTTCGTTTATTGCCGTCTCCATGGCGACACCAAGCTCTATACCAGTGGGTACAGCGAAAGCGCGCTCGATTGGTGGTCAGCGCGACTGAAACTCTGGCGCCAAGGAAAGCAACCGGCCGACGCAAAACTTGTCGCCGGCAAAACGAAGGCCGCAGCGAACGACGTCTTCGTTTACTTCGACAATGACGCAAAAGTGCATGCGCCCTTCGACGCGCAGTCCCTCGCGCGCAAAATGAAGCAATCAACAAAGTATAAGCGCGAGAGCTGAACGCACATCGGTTAATACGCGGCCCACAAAGGGCAAAAGAAAAGACCGGAAATTTCCGCCCGGTTGTCATCTGATCGCGTGCGCATAAGATAATCGGTGCACCCTCGGTGGATTTTGGCGCGCGACATCGCGTTGCCTGGTAATGGCATTCCGTGGCCGGAACTGTGCGGTTCCGCTTGCATCGCGCGTTTGCTTCAGCGTCGGGAATTTACTTGTGCGGATGAGGTACGCGCATTTCTAAATCCGCGACTGTCGACCCTGGCCGATCCATTTTTCTTACCCAGAATGCAGGATGCCGTAGAACGGATTTTCCACGCCATTGATCTACGTCAACGCATCGTTCTGTTCGGCGATTACGATGTTGACGGGGTCACCTCTCTCGCACTGCTATCCGAAGTGTTGCGCGCGTACGGTAGCGAGGTCGCATTGTTCCTGCCGCATCGAATCGAGGAAGGCTACGGGTTAAGTAACGAAGGGGTCGCCCGCTGCCTTCGCCTCCACAATCCACAACTTCTCATCGCCATCGATTGCGGGACATCATCGTCCGTCGAAATCGCTTCACTCAGGAAAGCCGGTGTCGATGTGCTTGTGCTGGATCATCACGAGCCAAAGCCTGAGCTGCCCGAATGCTTGCTGGTAAATCCCAAAACCGCGAATTCCGGG
The DNA here is from genome assembly GCA_003219175.1 of Verrucomicrobiota bacterium. Lineage (GTDB taxonomy): Bacteria > Verrucomicrobiota > Verrucomicrobiia > Chthoniobacterales > UBA10450 > AV69. Next base: position 23,837 of record QHPU01000059.1, read on the forward strand.
TTCGAGTATCTCTGCAGCGTCGGCCTGACATTTAAGCTTTGTCATGCCCTCTTAAAAACACGTCGGATCGATTTTGATCTCAAAACCGTGCTCGATTTGGTCGCGCTCGGAACCGTCGCCGACATTGTCCCCTTGCAAGGCGACAACCGTGTTTTCGTAAAAAGCGGTTCTGCCGTGATCGCCAGGTCGCGTCGCGCCGGGATCATAAAATTGATTGAAGTCGCGGGCGTGAAACCGCCCGTCATGCCGGATGATATCGGTTACCGGCTTGGACCGCGGTTAAACGCAGCCGGACGGCTGGCAACGGCTGAAAAAGCATTGCGCTTGCTAGTGACCGATAATCCGATTGAAGCGGCCGAACTCGCCCGCGAACTCGACGATCGGAATCGGGAGCGTCAGGAAGTTGAAAGGCAAATCCTTCAGCAGGCTGAAGATGAGCTTGCGAAAAACTTTGATCCGTCGCGCGATGCCGGAATTGTCCTGGGTGCGCGTGGCTGGCATCCCGGAGTTCTCGGCATCGTGGCGTCGCGGATATCGAAAAAATATTATCGGCCGACGATTATCATTGGATTCGATGAAAGCGGTGCAGGAAAAGGGAGCGGCCGGAGCATAGAGGATTGTTCGATCGTGCACGCGCTTACGGAATGCGGTGGTACGCTGGAAAAATTCGGCGGACACGAAATGGCGGCTGGAGTCAGTTTGCGCGAAGAAAATTTACCGCGATTTCGCGAACAGTTTTTGGAAGCGGCAGCGCGGCAATTATCCGACGACGCGCTGGCGCCGCGCTTGCATCTCGACGCCGAAATCGGACTGGATGAGATCAACTTCGATTTGCTGCATTGGCACGAGATGCTGCAACCGTTCGGGAACGGCAATCCGCAGCCGATCTTCGCTTGTTCGGCGGTCGAGGCCGCCCGGCCGCCGCGGATCGTCGGAGACAGGCATCTTGATCTGAGGTTGAAAAAACAGAACGCAATTAGGCGCGCCATCTTTTTCGATAGTGCTTCAGCCCCGTTACCGCCCGCACCGTGGGACGTCGCCTTCCGCCTGCATCCAAGCATTTACGAAGGTAAAATCCGAATTGATTTGCACGTGCAAGCTTTGCGCCGGGCCGCGTCGTTCAATTGATGGACCTCGATACCGCACTGGAAGAATTGAGCTGGATTCCGCGCCCACGAATTCTTGCATTGCGCCGGTTGGGTATCACGCGCGTGCGCGATCTGCTCACGCATTATCCGCGCCGATATGAAAACCGGCTCGAATTTTCGTGTTTTCCACGCGACGAGACTGTCGATCCGGTTTGCTTATGCGGCGATGTCGTCAAAACCCGTCTCATGCGTTTTGGCGGTCGCAAGATTTTTGAAGCAGTGCTGGAAGAAAGCAGCGCGCACGCGCTCAGTCAGCCGCTCATCTGTCGCTGGTTCAATCTGCATTACATCCAGAAAGGAATCGCGACCGGACAACGGCTTATCATCTTCGGTCGGGTCAAACGCAAAGGCCTGCGACTGGTTGTCGATCATCCGGAATGCGAGGTGATTGAAGACGATGAAGAAATTTTAATTCATTTTCGCCGGATCACTCCGATTTATCCGGCGACCGAAGGTTTATCGCAGCGGGTCCTGCGTGGATTAATTTTCCGATTGCTCGAGCAGCTTGACGTTGCATCGACGGATTTGCCTTTGCCCGATTCGCTGGGAAGCGGCGACGACGAGGATGCACTACGCAAAATTCATTTCCCGGAAAGCGACGAACAACTGCGGGAGGTCCGTGCTCGCCTGGTGCTCGGCGAATTTTTCCGGATGCAGATGCAGATCGCAGCGGCGCGGGTGGAAAATTCTGCGCGCGCCGGTTGCCGCCACCAAACTCGCGGCTTGTTAGCGGGAAAATTCATTGCGGCGCTTCCATTCGATCTCACCCGCGCGCAACAACGGGTCCTTAACGAGATTCAGCACGACTTGCACTTGGCTTCGCCGATGAATCGCCTCCTGCAGGGCGATGTCGGTTCCGGGAAAACCGTGGTCGCGATCGCGGCGATTTTGGTCGCCGTCGAGTCCGGATCGCAGGCCGCCCTCATGGCGCCGACGCAGATTTTGGCCGAGCAACATTATGCGGTTCTGCGCAATTGGCTCGATCCACTCGGGATCCGGATCGCGCTGCGCACCGGAGCGCGCCAGGAAGACAACACGCCGTTGCCGTTATTTGCGTTGCGCGCGAATTCAGATTCGGGTAGCGCACGCGTCTCGCGTGTTGGTAACGGCGTCACGCCGTCACGGACTTTTTCTGAAGATGCCGAAGCTGTCGGAGCGCACTACTCGAAGAGAAGATTACCGCACTTTGAAAAGCCGTGGGCCATTTATGCAGTTACAATCGGCACAAGGAAGCGCCGATGCCTGTCACCGAAAGCTCGCACGATTGTGCTCGATGCGTTGCGTTATTTTCACAACAAGCGCTACGAAGTGTTCGCAGCGTGCGTCATGCCGGACCACGTGCATTTCCTCATTCAACCGTGGCCAAAAGAGAATGACGATAAGAGAAACGTAGTCTTTTGGCCTCTGAAGGAATTAACGCATTCCATCAAGTCTTTCTCTTCTCACGCAATCAATAGAATTGAAGGCAGCCGCGGCAGCGTGTGGGAGCAGGAAAGATTTGACCGTTATATTCGGTCGGATCGCGATCTAACCGAGAAATTCGAATACATTTTGCGGAATCCATGGAAGTCGGGTGTTGCTCAGCAGAATGAGAATTATCCATGGGTCTGGGCGCAGGAAAATGATCGCCGGAAGGGAAGTGCGTTTCGGCGTGACGCCGAAACCAGCACGCGAGACGCGCGCGCTACCCAGACGGAAGACAATACCACCCCCCAAATCATCGTCGGCACGCATGCACTGCTCTATGAGAATGTCACGTTCTCAAACCTTGGGCTCGCCGTGATCGACGAGCAGCACAAATTCGGGGTGGCGCAACGGGCCAAGCTTACCGCGCGAGAACCGGCGCCGGATGTTCTAGTCATGACCGCGACGCCCATTCCGCGGACGCTGACAATGACGGTTTACGGCGATCTCGAAGTCTCGACGATCGACGAGATGCCGCGCGGCCGAGGTGAAATTATCACGCACCTTCTCAACGCCGATCAACTGGGCGAAGCGATTACATTCCTGCGCGAGCAGCTGACCGCCGGCCGTCAAGCTTACATCATTTATCCGCTCATCGATGAAAGCGAAAAGCTCGATGCCAAAGCCGCGGCGAAAGAATTCGAACAATGGCAAGAACGTTTGGAGCCATTTCGCTGCGAATTGTTACATGGCCGGGTAGTTTCGCCCGACAAGCAAGCGATCATGCAAAGGTTTCGCGCCGGGGAGACGCACGCCTTGATCAGCACGACTGTGATCGAAGTGGGAGTCGATATTCCTAATGTAACGGTCATGCTCATTGAAAACGCCGAGCGATTCGGATTATCGCAACTGCATCAATTGCGCGGTCGCATCGGACGCGGCGCGCACACTTCCCACTGCTGGCTGGTTAGCTCCGATAAGATTCCCGAGACAATGATGAAATTGGCGGTGTTGGAGAAGACAACTAACGGTTTTGAAATTGCGGAGGCGGATTGGGAGCTGCGCGGGCCGGGCGATCTTCTCGGCACTGCCCAAAGCGGACTGCCGGAATTGAAACTGGGAGATCTGCGACGCGATGCCGCCCTGATGCGGAAAGCGCGACGAGCCGCCTTGGAATTGTTAGAGGACGATCCGGGATTGGATCGACGTGAGAATCAACGTTTCCGCAGCTTGATTGTCGAAAGACAGGGACAAACTTTCTCGCACGTCAGCTAATGAAAAATTTTCTTAAATTTCTGATTTTCGTGGTCTTGGTCAGCCTCGGGATTTCGCTTCTCTACGATTATCGGATGAAGCATGGCGGGCTGATCGAGCCTGTTCGAACACCGGAGAAATATTCGCTCGCAACCGCGCCGCCGGTCGATCGCAAAGAGGTTGGCACACTCGAGCAATTCAACCGGGAGCGACGCACGCTCGTTTCAAATGTCATTCCTTCGGTTGTCAGTGTGAAGACATCGAAAAAGATTGCCGTGCGCCGTCAAACCGCACTCGATCCGTTCGAATTCTTTTTCGGCACGCAGCGCCAGTTCCGCAATCCCAAAGAAGAAGCAATGGTACAAAACTCACTGGGGTCCGGCGTGATCGTGACCAATGAGGGGCATATCATCACCAATAGCCACGTGGTCGATCAGGTGGATGAGATCGAAGTGCAATTGTGGGATGGCCGCACCAAAAAAGCCCGACTAATCGGAAGCGATTCTCAGGTTGATCTGGCGGTTTTGAAAATTGACGAACCCAGCGTGAAAGCATTGAAACTGGGCGACTCCGATGCCGTTCAAGCCGGTGACCTGGTCCTGGCGATTGGAAATCCTTTTGGTTTTGAAGAGACAGTGACCGAGGGAATCATCAGCTCCAAGGGTCGCCCCAATCGGGACGATAGCTTTGGCAATTATTTGCAAACCGACGCCGCGATTAATCCGGGAAACAGTGGCGGGCCGTTGATCAACCTCAGCGGGGAAGTCATCGGAATTAACACCGCCATTATTTCGCGCACAGGAGGGAACCAGGGAATCGGGTTTGCCATTCCCTCGAACACGGTGCGAGTCGCGCTGGAGAGCCTGTTGAAGAAGGGACGAATTATTCGCGGTTATCTTGGAGTCCAGGCTCAGGTGAATCCGCAGGACCCTACCGAAAATGGGGAGGGCGTGGTGGTCGGAGATGTTGTCCCGGGGTCGCCCGCGGCGGATGCCCATCTGCAAAAGGGAGACGTCATTCGCAAGTTTAACGGGCGGGAAGTGAGAAATTTCCAGCAACTCCGTTCGCTCGTTGCGCAAGCGGAGTTGAACAAGAAGATCGACGTGCAAGTGGTACGCGATGGCAAAGCGCTCACCGTTTCGACGGAACTGCGTGAGCAGCCGCCGGATTACGCAACCGCGCGAGTGATTCCACGGCCGGGACAACCAAACCCGACGAATCCTGCGCCGCAGCCAAACGCGCCCGATACCACTCCGGACCAAGACGAGAATAATGACAACCCGTTGAGTTCGATTCGGGTGAGCGAATTAACCCCCGAGGTCGCGAAACGCCTGGATCTGCCGCCGGGGGTGCGCGGAGTTGTCGTGGACCAGACGGACTTGCCCCAATTACAACGCGGCGACGTGATCGAGGAAATTGATCAGCAACCGGTCAATTCGGTCAATGACTTCAACAAGGTGATTTCCAATCTCGATCCGGATGGTACACACATATTTTCTATGTGCCGGCACCGGGTACGTTCCTTTGTGGTGGTGCGGCCGTAGTAAGAGAGATCATATCTCGTGTTCCTGCTCGCCAGCGCATGCTTAGGCTGCATTCTGCGACGCTGATAGCTAATGGTTTGGGGGCCCACGCGCCCTCGCGTGCCGGGATGGTGCGCGGTCGCCATCGCGAATTTTTCTCTTTCACAACATTGTGCCGAGGCGCCGCAACGAGCGCGCGAGACGTGTGCGCGTCCCAGAGCAAACGAGACGCGCGCAATCGCTCTTGTGCATCCGAATCCCCTGTGAATAAACCAATACGCGTCGAAGTCTAAGACGCCATAACAGTGAATAACCTTATGAAGCGTTTCCTAATATTTGCTTCGGTCTGTGCGTTCACCCTGGCGGTGTTTCAATCAGGTCGCGCTGATGTCTCAGTCAACTTTTTTTACGACAATTTGAACGGTGGTAACTGGTACGAAGTGGCTGACTACGGCTACGTCTGGCAGCCTGATGCCGCGACAAACGCGGATTGGCGGCCATACACGGACGGCTACTGGGCTTATACCGATGTCGGCTGGACGTGGGTATCGTATGAGGATTTCGGCTGGGCCACTTATCACTACGGTCGCTGGATTCGATTGGAAGACTATGGCTGGTGCTGGGTTCCCGGTTATGAATGGGGACCGGCTTGGGTATCCTGGCGGACTGGCGGAGATTACATCGGGTGGGCACCTTTACCGCCAGCAGAAGGCCGCGAGATCGTCTACGAAAGCCGACCAATCGGCGGACATGTTGATGTCGATTTCGGAATCGGGCCGGCCTACTACAACTTCATCGATATTCGTTTTATCGGCGAGCCCGTCCTGATTGGACACTACTACCCCTACGCCCAGAACGTCGTCTATATCAATAACACTGTGAATGTGACGAACATCACTTATAACAATTCCGTCGTTTACAATTATGGGCCGGATTACGCGGTGTTGAGCAGGTATTCGACTCGCCCCATTCAACGGCTCAAACTCGAACGTACCAACATCGATCCGCTACAAGCGGTCAAAGGTGGGAATGTAACCAAGGTTCAAGGCGACAAGCTTGTACTGGCAGCGCCGCTGAAAGTGCAGAAGCCGGCTACTCAGGTTGCGCCCAAGGCGATCAAAGCCAAGATCACTCAACCCAAGATCGAAAAGGGTTGGGCAAATATTTCCGATCCCGGAACCAAGGCGAAACTTGAACAAAAGTTAAAGACCGAGAATCCGAAAAACATTCCGCCCCCGACTATTCAGCCGAAGGCTGCTACAGCAAACGTGAGCCCGCTGCCTTCGCCCGGTGCGTCGCCTTTCGAAAGGGGCAAAGGCAAACACAAGGGAGAAATGCTCCAGAATCAGGCTGGCACCTCGGCCGCTCCGGCAACATCGCCAGGAACCTCGGCCGGTTCGCTTGGACAGGAGCGCGGTAAAAAGGGTAAGCAGCAAAGACCTGAGAGTGAAGCGCCGGCTTCGACGGCACCGGCATCTTCGCCCGTGGCCGAATCGTTCGAGCAAGGTAAAGGCAAGCATAAAGGCCAGAGGTTCGAAAATGAATCCGCCGCATCAGGCGGAGCTGCTAGTTCTTCGCCGGCAGAATACCCTGAGCAAGGTAAAGGCAAGCACAAAGGCCAGAGGTTCGAAAATGAATCCGCCGCATCAGGCGGAGCTGCTAGTTCTTCGCCGGCAGAATACCCCGAGCAAGGTAAAGGCAAGAAAAAGGGTCGTGGCGAGTATGGAGAGCAAAATGCCGGTTATGGAATGAGTCCGCAAAGTTCGAACCCGAATGCGCAAAACGAAAACAATCCCGAACGCGGCAAACATAAGGGCAACCGGCAGGACGAGAACGCGCAGCCCGGATCAGAGAGTAACGGTGGCGGACCCGGAGGCGGCGATGGTAAACATCGCGAGCAAAGTCAATCTCAAGGCCAGCCACAGCGCAGACAATATGGTCAGCAGCAGGGCGGGCAGTACAACCAGCAACAGAGTGGACGTGGTCAGCAACAGGGTGGACAACGACAGGGCGGCGAGGGCGAGGGCAAGGGCAAAGGAAAGAAAGGCTCGCCGACTCCATCTCCACAGTAATTAACAAGTTTGTCATCCCGAGCGGAGCGAAGCGGAGTCGAGGGACGCTGCAGACGCTACCTTCAGATTTCGCAACGGGATGGAAAGCCTGGCCTCGCCAACTGCGTTGGCTGCGTGCAGCCTCGACTTGCGCTCGGAATGACCGCGTTTGATAACGCGACGCTACAACAACTCCGCAATTTGCACTGCGTTCAACGCGGCACCTTTGAGCAATTGGTCGCCTGATACCCAGAAAGCGAGACCGTTCTCAAACGCGCAATCACGTCGGACCCGCCCGACCTGGCAATTGTCCTTGCCCGCAACATCGAGGGGCATGGGATAACGATTGCGCGCCGGTTCATCGACCAGCTCCAACCCCGGCGCTTTCGCCAGGATTTCTCGCGCCCGCTCCACCGAAATCGGCTCGGAGAATTCTGCGCTGACGGCGACGGAATGCGCGCGGTAAACGGGAACGCGAACACACGTAACCGAGGCCCGAAATTCCGGATGATGCATGATACGACGTCCCTCGTTCTGCATTTTCATTTCTTCTTTCGTGTAGCCGCCGTCCAGGAATACATCGACGTGAGGAAGGACATTAAAGGCAATCGGATGGGGATAAACCTCTGCCGCTGTCGGTTGATTTTCGGCGAACGCGCGGACTTGTCGTTCCAGTTCAGCGATCGCGCGCGCGCCGCTCCCTGAAACTGCCTGATAACTCGAGGCGAAAACGCGGCTCACGTTGAAGACCCGGTGCAACGGATAAATCGCCATCAGCGCGACTGCGGTTGTGCAGTTTGGATTGGCAATGATTCCGCGGTGGAGCTTGACGTCGTCGCCATTAATTTCCGGAATCACCAGCGGCACGTCCGGTTCCATTCGAAAGGTCGAAGAATTGTCGATCACAACTGCACCGGAATCGCGAGCGATTCGGGCAAATTCTCGCGCGACCGGCGTGCCTGCGCTGAAGAGCGCGATGTCGATTCCTCGAAAGGAATCGCGTGTCAGCTCTGCCACCGGAATTTTTTCGTCCTGAAATTCCACGGACTTACCGGCTGAACGTTTCGAGCTGAATGCGCGAATTGATGCGACCGGGAAGGCGCGCCGTTCCAGGACGCGAAGCATTTCAATGCCGACAGCACCGGTCGCTCCCACCACCGCGATATGATAGCGTTTCTTCATTCGCCGCCGCATTTTAGAACAGCAACTGCACGATGCAAAAATCTCGCCCGCATATTCAAGTTTCGGTGCATGACCAGGAATTGAAATTACGCCGCGGCCGAAAGATTATCCGCCGTTATCCAGTTTCCACGTCGCGATTCGGGGTTGGTTCGGAAGAAAACAGCCACAAAACGCCGCTCGGAAAATTTAGGATCAGCGACAAGGTTGGGGAAGCCATGCCGGCAGGGACAATTTTCGTCGGACGCGTCCCGCTCAGACCCGACGACCCCCTTCCACCGACTGAGGACTTGGTATTGTCGCGCATTCTCTGGCTCGATGGGGTCGAAGCGCACAACGTCAATACCCGCAATCGTTTTATCTATATTCACGGAACAAGGCACGAGGACAAAATCGGCGAACCCGACAGCCACGGATGTATCCGGATGCGAAACGCAGATGTCATCGAGCTTTTTGACCTGGTGGACGTGGACACGCCGGTAACGATCAGGAAATGATCAAGGGAAATTGGATGCGGCGGAGAAATTCGTTGCGTGGTGGCCGTTCGCTTATATAAGCTCGACAGCAACCAGCTACGAAAGGGGTGAAAAATAGAATGAGAGTTTTAAAAGCAATCATGATTGTGGCCGTTTTGGCCAGCGCCTTGAGCCTGGGTGCCTGCGCGCAACACAAGGAGGCGACGACCACCGGAACGGCAGCGTCGACGCGTACCTACTCAAAATAAGCTTCCACCTGCGGACAGCTTTAACCTAGAGGCCAGGTCGTTTTCGGCCTGGCCTTTTCTTTGTGGCGTCTACACCAGTTCGCCTCGGAGCCTCTCTCGGGTCAAAGGGCGTCTCGGCCTTCGGCCCTGAGCGCTTTGTCATTTCTTATGCAAGCAGCTAAGATCGCGCTGTGGAAATTGCTGGACGCCCGATTTCGCTCGCGCAATTGAATGCCATTGCGCTTGGCGACGAACCGATCGAACTGACCAGCAAAGCACGCGACCGAATTCACAAATCTCGTGACGTCATAGAAAAAATTCTCGACCACGGTGATGTCATCTACGGAATCAGCACCGGATTTGGCAAACTTTCCGATGTCAAAATTGAACCGGAAGCGTTGCGGGAATTGCAACTTAACCTTGTCCGCAGCCATTGTTGCGGGATTGGCACGCCGCTGGCGATTCCGGAAGTGCGCGCGATGATTTTTCTGCGAGCAAATGTCCTCGCGCTCGGATTTAGCGGTATGCGACTCGAGGTGGTTGAGTTGCTCTGCCAAATGCTGAATCGCGGCGTTTATCCGGTCATTCCCGAACAAGGATCGGTCGGCGCCAGCGGCGATCTCGCCCCGCTCGCGCATTTGGCTCTCGGCATGATTGGTGAAGGCGAATCGTTCTTTGGGGACGAGCGTCTCGCGTCGGCTGAGGCATTCTCCCGTGCAAGGCTAAAACCCATCGTGCTGGAGGCGAAAGATGGTCTTGCCTTACTGAATGGCACCCAGGCGATGCATGCGGTCGGCGGCCTCGCCCTCTTTCGTGCGAAACGGCTCTCGCGGGTAGCTGATGTTGCCGGTGCCATGACGCTCGAGGGTTTGATGGGAACACCGCGTGCGTTCGATTTGCGGATTCAAAAAGCGCGACCTCATCCCGGCCAAATTGCGGTTGCTGAACACTTGCGTGCGTTGATTCGGCATAGCGAAATTCGCGAATCGCATCGTCAAAATGATCCGCGAGTTCAGGATGCCTATAGTCTCCGTTGCATGCCACAGGTGCACGGCGCGGCACGTGACGCCCTGGCCTATGTGGAAAACACCATGGAAATTGAAAGCGCTGGAGCGACCGACAACCCCCTCGTGTTTGCGGAAAACGGCGAGGTTATCTCCGGTGGCAATTTTCACGGGGCGCCTCTCGCACTTGGGCTCGATTTTGCAGCAATTGCACTCACCGATCTGATGAGCATCAGCGAACGGCGAATCGAGCGCATGGTAAATCCTGACTTGAGCGAGGGCTTACCGGCGTTTCTTGCACGCAAACCTGGATTGCAATCCGGCATGATGATTGCGCAGGTCGCCGCCGCGTCGCTTTTGAATAAAGCCAAGGTGCTAGCGCATCCGGCAAGCGTCGACAATGTTCCGACCTCGGCGGGAAAGGAGGATCATGTCTCCATGGGAATGACGTCCGCGGTCAAATTCCGGTCAATCGTGGAGAATGCGGAACATTTGCTTGCGATCGAACTGCTGGCGGGGGCAGAAGCGCTGGAACATCGGCGTCCCCTCAAAGCTGGCGCAGGGGTGGAGCGGGCCTACGCGATGGTTCGGAAATATGCGGCACCACTGTTGCAAGACCGTGCACTCTCTTCAGATATCAGCGCGATCGCGGCCGCGATCCGCGCCGGAGAACTCGACAGCGAACACGAAAAGTTATGAGCGGAAAACGATCCATTCGGGCCCCACGCGGAGCAGAACGCAGTTGCAAAGGTTGGCACCAGGAGGCCGCCATGCGGATGCTGATGAACAATCTCGATCCCGAAGTGGCGGAGGCGCCGGAGCGGTTGATCGTTTACGGCGGCACCGGACGCGCGGCACGAAATTGGGAATGTTTCGACGCCATGGTGCGCTCTTTGCGCGAGCTGGAAAACGACGAAACGCTTCTCGTTCAATCTGGCAAACCGGTCGGAAAATTCCAGACTCACGACGAAGCTCCACGGGTATTGATCGCGAATTCAAATCTGGTCGGCCAGTGGTCAAACTACGAACAGTTCAATAAACTCGAGCGGCTTGGCCTAACGATGTATGGACAAATGACCGCTGGCTCCTGGATTTACATCGGCAGCCAGGGAATTGTGCAGGGCACATACGAAACCTTTGGCGCAGCGGGGGAGAAACATTTCGGTGGGAATCTCAACGGCAAACTCATCGTTAGCGGCGGCCTCGGTGGTATGGGTGGGGCGCAGCCCCTGGCCGCGACCATGAATGGCGCCTGCTTCATCGGCGTTGAAGTGGATCCAGCGCGGATCGAGAAACGGCTCGCAACCGGTTATTGTGATCAGCTGGCGAATTCTCTCGAGCAGGCGTTAAGGTTGGTTAACGAGGCGAGGAAGGCAGATCGCGCCGTCTCTATTGGCTTGGTCGGCAATTGCGCCGACGTGATACCGGAAATGGTAAAGCGAAATTTCGTTCCGGATTTGCTGACCGATCAAACCAGCGCACACGACGCGCTCAATGGTTATGTGCCCAACCAAATGTCGTTAGCTGAGGCCATCGCGCTGCGCACAAAAAATCCAGATGAATACGTGAAGCGTTCGATGCAAGCGATGGCTGAGCACGTCAGCGCGATGTTGGAATTGCAAAAGCGCGGTGCTATCACCTTCGATTATGGCAATAACATCCGCACCCAGGCCAAAAAAGCCGGTGTCGGGAATGCCTACGATATTCCCGGGTTCGTTCCGGAGTATATCCGACCGCTTTTTTGCGAGGGGAAAGGTCCATTCCGCTGGGTTGCTTTGAGTGGGGATGCCGCGGACATCGAGCGCACCGACGCTCTGGCACTCGCACTCTTTCCGGAAAACGCGATTCTGGCGCGCTGGATGAAGCTGGCGAAAGAGCGGATTCATTTTCAGGGATTGCCGGCGCGTATTTGCTGGTTCGGCTACGGCGAGCGGGCCGAGTTTGGCGTCGCCATAAACGAGTTGGTACGGCGCGGCGACATCAAAGCGCCTATTGTAATCGGTCGAGATCATCTGGATACCGGTTCGGTGGCATCACCGTTTCGCGAGACGGAAGGAATGGTCGATGGCAGTGATGCCATCGCTGACTGGCCGCTGCTTAATGCGCTTGTCAACACCGCCGCGGGCGCGTCCTGGATCTCTATTCACAACGGCGGGGGCGTCGGCATCGGTTATTCCCAGCATGCCGGCATGGTCGTGGTTGCGGATGGAACCGAAAATTCCAAGCGTCGTTTGCAACGCGTCCTTACCAGCGATCCGGGCATGGGCATTCTTCGCCATGCTGATGCCGGTTATTCTCGTGCCATTGAATTCGCCAAGGGTAACCAGATCGAGATTCCCGTACAGCCAACGCCGCGCGATTAAAGATGCGTTCTCGATTTTTGCTGGGGAGCGCAGGCAGCTTGCCTGCGGTGTTCGGCAGCCTGCCGAACACAAATTTCGTCGGCAAGCTGCCGCCGAATGCAGGCTAGCAGCCTGCGCTCCCCGGAATTACTGTGTCCGCTTTATGACAATGGCCAGCGCTCTGCTCTTGCAATCCCGTGAATCCCGTAAATCCTGTTAGGTTCCGTTGCCATGCAAAAGCTGATCGAATGTGTGCCAAACTTCTCGGAGGGCCGCGATCCGCAGATTATTCGGCAAATCACCGATGCGATCGCGTCCGCTGACGGAGTATCTCTGCTCGACGTGGATCCAGGCGAAACCACCAATCGTACCGTCGTGACCTTTGTTGGCACGCCGAAGGCGACAGTCGAAGCCGCTTTCCGCGGGATCAAAAAGGCCGCGGAATTGATCGACATGCGCAAACACAAAGGCGCGCATCCCCGCATGGGAGCGACTGACGTTTGCCCATTTATTCCGATCGGCGACGCCGATTGGGATGAAGCGATCGCCTGCGCCAAGGAATTGGGAAAACGCGTAGGCGAGGAATTAAAAATCCCCGTTTATCTCTATGAGAAAGCGGCCAAAGATGCATTCCGGGCGAATCTTGCGGTGATTCGAGAGGGCGAATACGAAGCTTTCTTCGACAAAATTAAGAAGGCAGAGTGGCACCCGGATTTCGGACCTAACGAGTTTAATGCAAAGGCCGGTGCAACGGCGATTGGAGCGCGGGAATTTCTGATCGCCTACAATGTAAATCTCAACACCAAATCGGTGCGACGAGCGAACTCCGTCGCCTTCGATGTTCGAGAACAGGGCCGGGTCAAGACGCTCGATGGCACGCCGGCCGGGAATCCGATGGTCGACGAAAAAGGCGATCCGATCCGGGTTCCGGGAATGTTGAAACATGTGAAAGCGATCGGGTGGTACGTGGAAGAGTACGGCATCGCCCAGGTTTCGATGAACCTGACAAACATTAAGGAAACACCGCTCCATGCTGCCTTCGATGCCTGTCATGAATCCGCCACCAAGCGCGGCCTCCGCGTTACCGGATCGGAAATTGTTGGTATGATGCCGAAAAAATGCCTGGTCGATGCCGGAAGACATTTTCTACAGAAGCAAAACTGGTCGGAAGGCGCCGCGGAAGAAGAGCTGATCGACATCGCTATCCGCACAATGGGGTTGAGCGAGCTGAAGCCGTTTAATCCGAAAGAGAAAATTATCGAGCTAAAGGTTGAAGCGGCGAATCGGAAAAAGTTGCTGGTGAAGATGGATCTCCGCCGGTTTTGCAATGAAACGCTGAGCGATTCTCCGGCGCCTGGGGGCGGTTCAGTCGCCGCTTTAATTGGCGCGCTGGGCGTTTCGCTAGGCGGCATGGTGGCCAATTTGTCGGCCGGAAAACGCGGTTGGGAAGAGAAGCTCCACTATTTCAGCGATTGGGCGGTTAAGGCACAGGGATTAAAGGATGAGATGCTTTCGTTGGTCGACGAGGACACCGTTGCCTTTAACAAGGTCATGGCGGCATTCGGTTTGCCCAAGGGCACGGCCAAGGAAAAATCAGCGCGATCGGCTGCGATCGAAGCGGCCAACAAGCTGGCGGCGGAGGTGCCGCTTCGAGTGATGCAGACCGCGGCAAAGGCTTACGATCTTCTTGCCGAAATGGCCGCTCGCGGAAATCCAGCGTCTATTTCAGATGTCGGTGTCGGCCTTCTCGCGGTGCGCGCTTGCATTGAGGGAGCAGGGATGAACGTGAGAATCAATGTGAAGAATCTGAAAGACGAAAAGAGTAAGACATCCCTTTCGAATAAGGTCCACGTATTCGTTGAAGAATCTGAAGCGCGGTTCAAAGAGATCAGCAAGCTGGTGGAGAAGAAATTGAAGGGGTAACGTTTAAACGTTAAACCGTTAAAGGGTTGAAGCGTTGAAGCGACGGAATACCGGGCGTGGATTTACGCCTTTGGCTTTCGCGATGCACAAACTATCGATTTTTTCTCTGACCGCTTTAACGCTGTAACGCTTCAACGCTTTAACGATGCCTTCTCTTGCCATTCTTCATGCATCGCAACTGGTGACACTGGTAGGGCCAGCGCGAGCGCGATACGGTAAAGAACTTGGCGGACTCGGAATTATTCCTGACGGGGGTCTGCTTGCGGCTAATGGCAGGATCACGCACATCGGAAAAACTCCTGAGATCGAGAAGCTTTGTCAGCGCGACACCGAAGTCGTCGATGCTCGCGGCTGCGCGGTCTTGCCAGGATTCGTGGATGCGCATACCCATCTCGTTTTCGCCGGAAATCGGCTCGAGGATTTTGAATCGCGCGCACGCGGCGAGACCTACGAACAGATTGCAAAGCGTGGCGGGGGAATCCAGACGACGGTGCAGGCAACGCGCGCCGCGAGCGAGGAGGACCTATTCGCGCTCGCAAAAGGGCGTGCGAGCTGGTTTTTGAAAAATGGAACGACAACCATCGAAGCGAAGTCAGGCTATGGACTGACGCTTAAGGACGAGCTCAAAATTCTTCGGGTGATTCGGCGTGTGGGGACAGAAACACCGCTGGAAACGGTTCCGACATTTCTCGGCGCGCATGCTTTCCCGGCGGAGTTTCGTGAGAATCATGGCGGATACATTTCCTTGATCATCGACAAAATGTTACCTGCGATTGGGGAGGAGAAGCTCGCAGAATACTGCGATATTTTTTGCGAACAAAACTACTTTGATGTCGACGACAGCCGTCGCATTCTGACCGCCGCGAAACAGCATGGATTGAAATTGCGAATGCATGTCGACCAATTGACTAACAGCGGAGGAGCAACGTTGGCGGCGGATTTGGCAGCAATTACCGCCGATCATCTAGAACAAACGGGCGCAGATGGTATCAGCGCATTGGCCAAGGCCGGCGTGCAACCAGTGCTGCTACCGGGTTCGGTCTATGCTCTCGGTTCAAAAAAATATCCCAAGGCCCGGCAAATGATCGACGCCGGGCTAGCCGTGGCGTTGGCGACCGATTTCAATCCGGGTTCTTCACCCAGCGCGTCGATTCCCATGATGCTTTCACTGGCCGTCACGCAAATGCGGATGAGCCCGGCCGAAGCGATTACAGCAGCGACAATCAATGCTGCCGCCAGTCTGGGGCGAATCGAGAGCATCGGATCATTGGAAGCCGGGAAACTGGCAAATTTCGTGATCTATAATTGCGACGAGTATCGCGAACTCGCCTACTGGTTTGGAGTTTCGCTGGTGCGTGACGTTTTTGTGCGTGGCAAACGCACGTGACCATCATTCCGAATCCAGCGGTCGCGGGACTGAAAGATTCAGTTGCGAAACGGCTTTCATCGGGATCCCTCGACTTCGCTCGGGATGACTCATGTGTGGGAACAATGTTTTGTGCGAGCATTGAAGATCTGAATTGTAGGGCGGGCGCGTCGCCTGCCATCTAACACGCCGGCAAACCGGCGCGGTTGCCCTACAAATCCGCACAGCGTAACGTCGATTCCTTCATGAAAGTTGAGGTCGAAAAGCAACCGGATTTCGTTTCCACTTTGCAAATTGAACTGCCGCCAGAGCAGGTGGCGAAAGAGTGGAACGCCATCGCCGACAACTTCGCGCGTCACGCCAAAATTCCAGGGTACCGCCCGGGCAAAGCGCCCCGCAAGGTGATCGAAGCGAAGTTCAAAAAGGAAATCCAGGAAGAGGTTACAAAAAAACTCGTCTCAAAAAGTTATCGCGACGCGATCGCGGAGAAACAGTTGCGAGTCGTTTCGCTGACGAATCTGGAAGACGTCCAAATCGGGGACGACAAAACGATGCGCTTCCGTGCGACGGTAATCACGGCCCCGGAATTCGATCTCCCCGATTATAAAAATATCACGGTGCAACTGCCGCCGCTGGAAGTGACGGACCAGGAAATCGACGCCGCCATGGAACGGTTGCGCGAACAATCGGCTGACTTCGTAGAGATCGAGCCGGAGCGCCCGCTGCAAATGGACGATTTTGCCGTGATCGATTTTGAAGGCACGATGGAGGGTCGGCCGATCCGCGAGATCGCACCGGACGCAAGCAAGAATCTGCAAGGGGGAAAGAAATTCTGGCTGCACCTGGGTCCGGGAAATTTCCTGCCGAAGTTTTGCGAACAATTAATCGGACAGAAAAAAGAGGAGACACGATTGGTAATCGTGAACTTTCCGGCAGATCTGCCGGTAAAAGAACTGGCGGGCAAGAAAGCGGATTACGCCGTCACGCTGCGCGAGATCAAACAAAAGGTGCTCCCGGAATTGGACGATACTTTCGCGGCAAAATTAGCGAAGGACAAAACGCTGGCGGAATTGCGCAAACTGGTGGCGCACGATCTCGAGCACGAGAAAGAGCATGCCATCGAGCAGGCGAAAGAATCGCAAATCATCAAAGCTTTGCAGGAGCAGACCCAGTTCGATTTGCCGCCGCCGCTCCTGCGAAATGAAACAAGGCGCGCCCTGGGCGAATTAGTACAACAAAATCGTCAGCGGGGTGTTCCGGATGAGATGCTGAAAAGCAAAGAGAAGGAACTGGTGCAAGGCGCCGGTTCGCTCGCGGCGCACCGATTAAAAACGAATTTCATTCTTCATCGCATTGCCGAGGCGGAGAAAATTCAGGTCACGTCGGAGGAAGTCGAGGAGAGGATTCGGAAACAGGCCGCGCGCTACAATGTTTCGGTCGAAAAAATGCGCAAGGAAATCGATCAACATGAAGGAATTAACAGCCTGGTGGAAGAGATCCTGCTGGGTAAGACCATTGATTTTCTTGAGGCGAATGTTAGCATAAAAACGACGACAGCCAGAGACCAGGAAGGCCGTCCGTCGAAGGAAAATTCATGAGCGAACTAAGCAAAAATATTTCCCAAAGCGTGTTGGTTCCGATGGTGGTGGAACAGACCGGCCGGGGCGAGCGCGCTTACGACATCTATTCCCGGTTGCTCAAGGACCGGATCATTTTCATTGGCACACCGGTCGACGATCACATCGCAAATTTGGTCATTGCCCAGATGTTGTTCCTGCAAATGGAGGACGGCAAAAAGGATCTCAATCTTTACATCAACTCGCCCGGTGGCTCTGTCACCGCCGGCCTGGCGATTTACGACACCATGCAGTTTTTGACCTGCGACGTGACCACGTACTGTCTTGGCATGGCCGCAAGCATGGCGGCGGTGCTGTTGTGCGCAGGAACCAAGGGGAAGCGTTTCGCCCTCCCCAATTCCGATATCATGATTCACCAGGTTTCCGGCGGGGCCCAGGGACAGGCCAGCGACGTCGAGCGACAGGTCGATTACATGTTCAAGCTGAAAAAGCGCCTGATCAAAATCATCTCGCAACACACCGGGAAATCCGAAGAGCAGGTTCGGCTGGATTCGGACCGCGATTATTACATGTCGGCGGCTGAAGCGAGAGACTACGGGTTGGTCGACGAGGTCATCAAATCCCGCAAGGAAGCGAAGCTGATCGACGGTGCTGGCGGTGATGGAGCGGACCGAAATGTAGCCGTGGCGGAGGCCGCGTTGCCCCGGAAACTCGGGGAATAGAAGCTGCTTAAAGACTGGCACTTTTATGGCACGGGCTTCAAACCTCACCATGTGCTCTTTCTGCGGGAAGAGCCATGCCGAAGTCCGCAAGTTAATTGCAGGTCCCGGGGTCTACATCTGCGATAGCTGTATTAACGTTTGCAAGAGCATTCTTGATAAGGAGCTAAACGAAGACGCCCGACGGCAATCATCGAGCATTCGCGTGCCGAAACCGGCCGAAATTCGCCGATCGCTCGATCAGTACGTAATCGGGCAGGATATCGCGAAAAAGACGCTCTCCGTTGCGGTCCACAACCATTTCAAGCGGGTGATGCAGGCGAGCGCACCGACCGATTCATCGGCGGCGTTTCAGCCCGATCCGTTTGCTGATGTTGAAATCGAGAAGAGCAATATCTTGCTAATCGGACCGACCGGATCGGGCAAAACTTTGCTGGCGAAAACGCTCGCAAAAATTCTCGATGTCCCATTTTGCATTGCCGATGCGACAACCCTGACTGAAGCGGGCTACGTGGGCGAAGACGTTGAAAACATCATTCTGCGTTTGCTGCAGAATGCGGACTACGACGTGAAACGCGCGGAGATCGGCATCGTTTACATTGACGAGATCGACAAAATCGGGCGTAAAACGGACAACGTTTCGATCACGCGCGACGTGAGCGGCGAGGGGGTGCAACAGGCGCTGCTGAAAATTCTCGAAGGTAGTACCTGCAATGTTCCGCCGCAGGGCGGGCGCAAGCATCCGCATCAGGAATACATCCAGGTGAATACCGAAAAGATTTTGTTCATTTGCGGAGGCGCATTCGTTGGTCTCGATAAAATTGTGCAGAAGCGGATCGGCCAAAAAGTGATGGGCTTCGGCAGTCCGACTTTGGAGGTGGAAGCGGCGCTGGCGCGCGAAGCGGTGCGAAGAGTCGAACCGGAAGACCTGCTCGCCTTCGGAATGATTCCGGAATTCATCGGCCGTTTGCCTGTGGTCGCTGCCTTGGACGCGCTAACCGAAGAAGAAATGGTCGCGATTTTGACCGAGACCAAGAATGCGATGGTGAAACAGTACACCAAACTTTTTTCGATGGAGAATGTGCGTTTGTCGGTAACAAAAGACGCGCTCAAGGCGCTCGCAGCCCAAGCTGTGACAAAAGGCACGGGGGCACGTGCGCTGCGCTCAATGCTCGAGCGCATCATGCTCGATATCATGTATGACGTGCCGAGCCGCGAAGACATCGCTGAAGTCACGATCAATCGCGCGGTGGTTGAAGGGAAAAAGCTCCCGCTTATTCGCAAGAAGCAGGATAAGGATGCGGCCTAGCCATCAGCTAGGAAGTTAAAAGCGTTATAGCGTTACATCGGGTAGTCGCGAAGTTCCCAACGGTTATCATTCAGCCGTTACGTTTGTGCGCTACAATGACGAGCACGAATGAATCGGAGCCGGACCGGCGTCAATGACGAATGAAGCCCGAATAATCAAATGAGAAAATGACTCCTCCTGCAGTTTTCCTATCATTCGGATTTCGTTATTCCTTCGTCATTGGGCATTCTTCATTCGTCATTGCTTCAGCATTAGCCACACGCCCTCTCCCTTGTAACTTTGTAACCTTTGTAACCAATCATTTTTCTTTCAAACCATGCGCGTTGTCGTTATCAACACCGGGACCGAGCTTTTGCTTGGTGAGGTGCTGAATACGCATCTGCGCTTCATTGCCCGCGAAATTTTTCAATTTGGTCTTCGGGTCGACGAGCAACGCACCGTTCCAGATAGCCCCACGCTGCAAGAAGCTTTTGCGGAGATTTTTCCACGCGCGGAAATCATTTTCGTAACGGGCGGTCTCGGGCCAACGAGCGATGACATTACCCGTGAGTTGGTCTCCGATTTTTTGAATCTCGAGTTACTGGAAAATTCACGAGTCCGCGAAACAATAAGCCGCCGTCTCGCTCTCCGCAGGATTCCCGCAACGAAACGCATCTGGCGACAAGCGCTCGTTCCGCGCGGAGGTCAAGTCTTGCCTAACGAGAATGGGACAGCGCCGGGAATTTACATCTCCGCGAATATCAGTCCGAAAATCCCGTCACCCCATTTGTTCCTTTTGCCAGGTCCACCGCGCGAATTGGAACCGATGTTCCGCGATTTTGTCGTGTCGATTGTGCGCCAAATCACCGCCGCTTCTGAGAAGTTCGTGATGCGAAGCTTGCGTATCGCCAACGTGGGCGAATCCATCATCGAAAAGAAAATTGGTGCCGCAGTGCTCGCAATTCCCGGGATCGAACTTGGCTATTGTGCACGACCCGGGGAAGCCGATGTCCGAGTCATTGGCAGCGCACATGGTGTATCCCAAGCTGAAATGATCATCCGCGAAAAACTGGGCGACGCGATCTTCAGCGCTGGCGACGAGACGCTGGCGGCCGTTTTGGTCCGTTTGTTATCTGAGCGAAAACAGAATGTTGCTATTGCAGAGTCATGCACGGGCGGTTTTCTGGCGAATGAAATCACGAACGTTTCTGGCGCCTCAAAAGCGTTTGTCGCCGGTTACGTCACGTATTCGAATGAGGAAAAAATTCGCACTCTGGGCGTTTCCCGGGAGTCCATCGGAAAATTCGGCGCGGTAAGCGAGCAAGTCGCGACGGAAATGGCCCAAGGGATCCGGGAGCGGGCCGGAGCAACGCATGGAATCGCAACGACGGGGATTGCCGGCCCGAGCGGCGGCAGCGAGGCAAAACCCGTCGGCACCGTCTTCGTGGCGTTAAGTTCGGAGAATCAACCGACGCGATGCGAGGAGTTCTTTTTTCCAAGCGATCGCGAAACGTTCAAGCAACTGGTCGCCCAGCGCGCGTTCGATTTGCTGCGGAAGCGATTGTTTTAGCTGCTGCTGTCCCAGCATTTCTGCCGCCGGGGACGGCGACAGCTACATCATCACGCCGCAGGCTGGACTTCAACTGGCGTGCCGATTTTGACGCGATCGTAGAACAGTTTTGCTGCATCTGAAGGCATGCGGATACAGCCGTGGGAAGCGGGGTAGCCGGGCAAGATCCCGACGTGCATGCCAACACCTTCGTCGGTGAGGCGCATGAACCATTTCATTTCGGCGCCCTGAAAGTGAGTTCCACTCGGCGCGGCATCGATGTGCATGCTTACCCCGGCTCGAACGATGCGGCCGTAGCTATCGACGAAATCACCATAGAGCGAAGAATGATGATTCGGATCCTTTTCCAGGATCTTCATGCTGCCACTTGGCGACGTGTGACCCAGCTTTCCCGATGAGATGGGTGAATCAATCACGATTTGATCACCGACCATCAGGTAGGCACGCTGTTTCCCCAGCGAAACAATGAGGTGCACGTCGTCCGTTGAAGTTTTCGCGAGCAAAGCCTGATCGACCTGCAATGGCGCCTGCTTTTTGATCAAATCGACTGCGCTTTTCATGGGCTGAAGACCGGTCTTGGGCTTGCCGAATAATTGCGCGTCGGCGCAGACGGCGAGGAACACGATCGCGTTCGCAACAATCAGGCTGGGAAAATATTTTTTCATTTGGCGTATCCATCTACCCGCGCGAGCCAGCCTGGGAGCCAGCGGGCTTCGCCGCGTTCCGGCGGTGAATTCGCCACGCGCCGGCGAAGGGTAGTTTTGGCTGAAGCAGCGAATTCGTCGAGTGCGGATTGTGAGTTGTGCATATTTTCCAGGACCTGCAAGAGCCCCCAGCCCTGGCCCCGATAACGTTCGGTGGCGAGGGCCCCTTCGCCTTTGAAATTAACATAATCAACGAGCGCGTAGCAGCCCTGTGCGGTAGATGCGACGCGCTCGAACTGTCGCTGCAAATTTTCGGGATTGGCCGCCTGGGACATCATTTTGGGCAAGGCCTCCTGCAAACGCGCGATCAGGAACTGCGCCTGAAGATCAATCGTATCGACAAGAAATTTGCGTAGTTGTCTCATTTTCGGTGAATCGATCGCCTGTTGAAATTCAGCCCTGGAATTCCATGGGCAGAAGGAGTCGCGCCCGGAAAGAAGAAATTGCGGCAATTTCGCGCCGCGCGCGGAAACAAAGCTAACAAGTTTTGGGAAACTCTCCTCGAACGGGCCGCGCTGCCCTTTCGGGTACCAGATGAAGTGACCGATGCCGAGAGAAGCGAAGTTTTCACCGGCGTTCCATGAGGTCAAGCCGGAGATGGTGCCGCCACATTCATTTTGCCAGATGCGTTTGCCGATGCGTTGAGCATCAGCTGGGGAAATATCGATCGCAGCCTGAGCAGAAAACACAATTAGCGTGGCAACAGCGAATGATGTCATTCCTCCCAAATCTCTTGCGATTTTTGAAGGTCGATCGAGTAGTGGTGCCAGTCCGGCATCGCACCTTGACGGGTGCGGTTTCCTCTCTAGCGTGCCGGACTTCATTTCGCGCCGTCCCCGGCGTTTCCTTACTATGAAAAATCTCGTAATCGGTATCACGTTGGCGATGTTGGCGACGTCTCTTTTTGCTGAAGATCGGCCCGCGCTCAAGGACACAAAAGACAAGGTGAGCTACAGCATCGGGCTCGACATTGGCAACACTTTCAAGAACCAGAAAATGGAAATCAACGCTGATGTGCTGGCTGCGGGGGTGAAGGATGGGCTCAGCGGCGCCAAGCCATTGCTTAGCCAAGACGAAGTGCGCACGGTGATGACAGAGTTTTCAAAAAACATGAGAGAAAGAGCAGCAGCGGCGAGCAAGGAAGCAGCGGAAAAGAACACCAAGGAAGGTGAAAAATTTCTCGCCGAAAACAAGACCAAACCCGGGGTAAAAACGACCGCCAGCGGTTTGCAATATGTCGTGGAGAAAGAGGGGAGCGGGGCTGCGCCGAAGGAAACCGATACCGTGGTCGTAAATTATCGCGGCACGCTGATCGACGGCACGGAGTTCGATAGCTCCTACAAGCGCGGTGAGCCTACGACCTTCCCGGTCAATCGTGTGATTAAAGGCTGGACCGAAGCGCTTCAGCTGATGAAGCCGGGTGGTAAATACAAGCTTTTCATTCCGTCAAACCTGGCTTACGGCCCGGGCGGCGCGGGCGGGGATATCGGGCCGAACGCAACCCTTATTTTCGAAGTCGAACTACTGAGTTCGAAACCGGCCGAAGCAGCGACAACGTCACCTGCTGCTGCATCAGCGTCGGCTTCGCCAAAGAAATCCCCGTAAACGCAAAGATCTTGGCTCTGTAGTGGCAGGCGTGTCGCCTGCCTTTTTCGAGTTAGACGGACCGCTCAATGTGCAGCCGACACGGCTGCCGCTACAGTTTGGAGGGACGCGCTTGCGCGTCCGTCGCATTCCTGATTCAACGCGCCGACGGCGCTGATTCCCATTCCATCCGCGGCGCGTCACTCCACAAGTCTTCCAGACTGTAGAAAGCACGTTTCGCATGGTGGAAGATATGGACGATTACCTGCAAATAATCGAGCACGATCCATTGGCTGGCCGGAAATCCGTCGATCGCGGTCGCGCGAATACCTTGATCCTCTTTCAACTTCGTCTCGACCTCGCCTGCAATCGCTTTCAAATGCGGCTCGGAGGTTCCCGAACAAATAACAAAGAAATCGGTGAACGTGGAAATCCCGCGCAAATCCATGACAACGATCTCTTCTGCTTTTTTGTTGGAAGCGAGCTCGGCGCAGAGTTTAGCTAGGGCTTCGGATTCTATTTCGTTACCTCCCGATAAAGACCGCGCGCGCAAATGATTTGTTCCACCGCCCGGGGAACCAGGAAATGAATGGTGCGGCCGCTGGCGATGCGTTGACGAATTTCGGTGGCGGAGATGTCGATGCGACGATCCACACTCAAGTATTCGTGGGCGACTGGGATAATTGCGCGCTGCAGAACAATGAATTTTACCATGTGGCGCAAGTCCTCAAAACCCCGCCAGCTGGGTAGTCCAGCCAGGTTGTCGTCGCCAATAAGAAAAAATAAATGCGCGCCTGGATGGTTCTCCTTTAGCGTTTGGATGGTATCGATGGTGTAGGAGGGCGGGTCGCGTTGCAGTTCGGACTCGTCGACCTCAAACTGCGGTTCGCGTTCGATGGCACTGCGCAACATCTCCAGGCGCGTTTCCGGGGTCGCCACAGAGTCGTTTTTGTAGGGTGAAACGCGCGTTGGCACAAAAATGATTTTTTCGAGGGCGAATTTTTCCAAAGCAAAGCGCGCCAGAATCAAGTGGGCATGATGAACCGGATCGAAAGTGCCGCCGTAGATGCCGATCTTTTGCAATTCAATAAAGCAGGTATTGGCTGCGTTCGCCTTTAAATCCGGTCACATCTTCGCTCCAGCTCGCAACGATTCGGGCCGGCGCGATGCCGCCGGCAAACTGGAAAGCGATTGAAGAGCTGCCGCGGCATTTGAAAAACATTTCGCGTTTCCCGCGGCTACTGCGAGTAATCAAATTTGTGCGCAACTGCCGGTTCATTTCCGCAAGCACGTAAATATTGACGGCAGTTAAATCGCCCGCCGCTGTCGGATCAATATGCAAACTGCTACCGCCCACGGCATCGCTGCGATACTCGCTGAAGCTGATCCCGCCAAGATGCTGCGAGTTCATGTATCTGTGGACGAGTTGGCGCTTACCCCGCTGAAGTTGCGCGGCCAGCCGCGCATCGGCACAACTTTTAAGTCGCAATGACCGACCCATCCTTTGCCATTGATCAGGCGCGCGAAGTTCACCACAAGTCATGCCGTGGACGTAGGGCACCGGGATTTGCCCGACGAACGAAATCCATTGCGGCTCGACCAGCGGACCTTCCACCCGCAAGCCGCCCAGCGGATTTGGTCGGTCGAGGACGACGAATTCGATGTGATTCTCCGCTGCTGCCTCCATGCATTTCGTCATCGTGCTGATGTAGGTGTAACTGCGGCACCCGATGTCCTGGAGATCGAAGACGAGTGTATCGATGCCGCGCAACATCGCAGGAGTTGGTTTGCGGGTGGGGCCATAGAGTGAATGGACTGTCAATCCCGTCAGCGGGTCACGACACGTCCGAACATAACGGCCGGCTTTCTGCGTCCCGTCGAGTCCGTGGTCGGGAGCGTAAAGCGCTACCAGATTGCAATTCTTTCGTAGCCACACCCGGGTGCGCACGCCGCGGGAATCCACTCCGGTTTGGTTCGTAACCAAACCCACGCGTTTATTCTTCAGCAATGCGTAACCGTTCGATTCCGTGACGTCGATGCCAAGCTCGACGGCGCCGGATGCGTTCGCGCCGACCAGAACCGATGCAAGAACGACAAAAATTTTATTTCCGACGAAACGCATCAAATCTAGCTTCGACGTTATGAAGCGCGCTTCTGTGGGTCAACTATTGCTTGTCGGTGTTCGGGGTTATGAGCTTGGCGTCGACGAAGCGAAACTGCTGCGTCGGGTGCAGCCGGGCGGATTCATCTTGTTCGTTCGCAATATCAAAACGCCGGCACAATTGCGAAAACTGACCGATGATCTGCGGGACTTAAGCATCGTCGAACCAATTATCACCATCGACCAGGAAGGCGGTCGCGTTTCGCGCTTACGACAGATTGGAAACGAACCGCCCAATGCCCAGCAGTTGCGCGACAAAGATGACGTAAATCTGATTCGCGAGCACGGCGACATCACCGGGCATTTGCTGCGTTTGTTCGGGTTCAACCTCGATCTGTGTCCGGTGCTCGATATTTCCTTTGATGACGACGCCGACAATTCCTTACGCGGGCGTTGTTATGGGAAGACGGTCGAGCAGGTCATCAGGAACGCCGGTGCGTTTAACACGGGTTTGCGAGCAGCGGCGGTAACCAGCTGCGGTAAACATTTTCCCGGCTATTCCGCTGCGATCGTCGACGCTCACCACAGTCTGCCGAAAATTGATCGCACCCGCGAACAATTGGATCGGGAAGAGCTCGCCGTGTTTCGCGCCTTCACCGGCAGTGACGCCAAACAAGTCGTGGATAGCATGATGATTTGTCACGGATGGTATCCTTGCTTTGAGCCCAAAAAAGCGCCCGCCTCTCTCAGTCATCGAATCGTGACGGAATTGTTGCGTGAAGGGCTGGGGTTTGAGGGCCTCATCATGACCGACGACCTCGATATGGGCGCGATTTTGAATGAATACAGTTTCGACGGGATGCTGCACTTTACTTTTGCGGCTGGCAACGATCTCGCCATGATTTGTCACCGAATTGAGAAAGCCGAGGAAGCTGTCGGTGTTATCGAAAAGCTGCCGCGCAAAGAAATTAATCGCGCTCTGCAAAACGTTAACACTTTCAAGACGAAACTGCAGCCGCCGACGAAATTTTCTGAGGCTGCGTTCCGGAAACTGGACGACGCCATCTGGAAATTACGGGTGGCAGTTCTGGGCAAAGAACGCGCTGCGATTCGCAGCCCCGAAAACGCCGCCCGCTCGCCGGTGGAACGCTACTGAGTGGCGACGGCGCTTGCGCTACGCCACCGAAGCGCTGTGCCTTTTGTCATAATTGACGCCCCTGCCGTCTCTCGATAGCGTTTGATGAGTGCAAGCCGAGCTCGAAAAGTTGCTAATCCTGCAGGATCGCGATCAAAAAATCCGGCAGATCGGCCTCGAGATAAAGACGTTGCCGCAACAGCGAAAAAATCTCGAAGCACAATTGGCTGCCACCGCGGCCAGCTTGGAGTCGTTAAAACAACGTGCCCGCCAGCTGGAAGTCGACCGCAAGAAACTCGAGCTCGACGTCGGGACGCGTCAAAGCAGCATTTCGCGGTTAAAGACGCAGCAATATGAGACGCGCAAGAACGATGAATTCCAGGCTATGGGACACGAGATTGAACGCTATGAAAAGGAAATTGTGCAGCTCGAAGACCAAGAGCTCGAACTAATGGAGCAGGCTGACAAGTTGCGCGCCGAGATTTCGACGGCGGAAAAGACGGCTGCGGCTGGACGCGACTCAGTTAACCGGCAGTTGGCCGATCTGGAAGAGAAATCAAAGACACTTCAAACACAGCTTGAACAATTGAAAAACGAACGCGTGCAGCTGGAGAAGAACATCGACGAAGATGTGATGGAGCGTTACGAACGCTTGTTCGCCAGCAAAGGCGACGCAGCTGTCGTTGCGGTCGAGCACGGTGTTTGCACCGGATGCCATATGAAAGTGACGACTGCGACGGTGGTGCGAGCAAAAAGCGGTCACGAAATTGTCAGCTGCGAGCAATGCGGTCGCATTCTCTACGCGGCCGGTTAAACGGTAAAACTAATCTTGATTGGCCTGGCTAAACGTTGAACCGGAATTCAATCACATCCCCATCCTTCACCACATACTCTTTGCCTTCGATTCGTAGTTTTCCCGCCTCACGGGCTTTGGTAAAGGACCCCAGCGCCATCAAATCATCGTAATGAATCACTTCCGCCGCGATGAAGCCGCGCTCGAAATCGGTATGAATCACGCCGGCGGCTTGCGGTGCTTTGTCGCCGCCATGAATCGTCCAAGCGCGTGATTCCTTCTCGCCTGTTGTCAGATAGGTGCGCAAACCTAACAAATGATAGACAGCGCGGATAAGCGCACCGACACCGCTCTCCTGCACCCCAATCCCGCGTAAGTATTCCGACGCTTCGCTCTCGCTCAGATCAACCAGTTCACTTTCGATTTGCGCACTGATCACCACCGCCTCTGTCGCGAAATGATTCCTGGCATAATCCTGAACCGCGTTGAGGTGTTGCGCGCTGTCACCGCGGTCGCCGGCCGAGGCTGCAGATAATGCAGCCAACTCCGCTTCCGCCACGTTACAGGCAAAAATCGTTGGCTTGGAGGTTAACAAGAAAAATTCGCGCGCAATCGCCTTCTCTTCATCAGTTAACGACGACGTGACCGCGGGTTTTCCCGCGTCCAGATGCGGTAGCAGTTTCTCGATCACCGCATTTTCGGTCTTCGCGTTCTTTGATCCCGCGCGCACTTCTTTCTGCAAACGATTGTGGCGCTTTTGCAACGATGTGAGATCGGCCAACACCAGCTCGGTGTTGATCACTTCAATGTCGCGAACCGGATCAATCGTGCCGTTGACATGATGGATGTCGGCGCTCTCAAAACAGCGCACGACTTGCACAATCGCGTCGACCTCGCGAATGTGACTGAGGAATTGGTTGCCGAGTCCTTCACCCGTGCTTGCGCCTTTGACCAGTCCGGCAATATCGACAAACTCGATCGCAGTCGGCACGATTTTTTGCGAATGTGACATCTTTGCCAGGAAATCGAGCCGCCGGTCGGGCACGGTCACGACGCCGACGTTTGGATCGATGGTGCAGAAGGGATAATTCTCCGCCGGCGCTTTGTGCGTTCGGGTAACGGCATTGAAAAGCGTGGATTTCCCGACGTTCGGCAAGCCGACAATTCCAGCGCTGAGCATCCGTTTCTGTAGCGGCGCTCCATCAGCGTCGCAATCGGGTATTGTCGATTCGTTCTCGCGATTTCCGATCGATTAGTAGATAGTTCGCGACCGAATTCGGGCTGTAGTTCAGCTTGGTAGAACGCTTGAATGGGGTTCAAGAGGTCGTGGGTTCAAATCCCGCCAGCCCGATTTATTTTCCCTAGGCGAACCATCATCACCGCGATTTTCCGCCCATTTCGGTGCCCTTATGGTGCCTGTAAGTCCATCGTTTTGCCGTTTCGCCCAGTTGAACTCTGACCAATTCATAGTCTGCCACTCTCTTCAAAACGAATGACGCTCTCGACTGACCCCTCCCGAGCCAGCACGCGAATCGGGGATGGGTCGCCTTCCATCCATAAAGCCGCACGTTGTCGCGAAAGCAAAGATACGATTCCTCTCGACAGGTGATC
>QHPU01000148.1 GCA_003219175.1 Verrucomicrobiota bacterium
CCTGACGCAGACTCGCGAGCGTCCATGGCTGCAACAAATTCTCCATAAAGAAGACCGGCGCGACGATGGTGTAGGGGACACCGGATGCTTGTACGTGCTTTTCGACTTCATACTTGCCGTCAAAATGCGAAACGCCAGTCGCGCGGTTTGCGCTCGCGACCGAACTGTAGATGAGATGACTGACTCCTGCCGTTTTGGCGGCATCCGTTATGGTAATGCCCTGAGCGGTTTCTTTCGCGGCACCCTGTTCATAAGGTGTGCTCATCGCATAAACAGCATCGACACCGCGTGCAGCGCGCACCAAGGAATCATGGTCGGTGAAGTCACCGACAGCGATCTCAACTCCCTGCTCACGCAGTCGCTTAGCTGCCGGGGAGGCAGAATTTCGCGTCAGAGCCCGGACTCGATGTCCGCGCGTCAATAACGCTTCAACGCAGGCACCACCTTGGTTACCGGTAGCACCGGTGACGAGCACGAGTCTTGATTGAGACCTCGGGTTTTGCAATTGGCCGATATTGAAAGTCAGCGTGAGTAGTCCTGAGCGTGCCCGCGACGCGATCGATCTCGTCGCGGCCTCGGTAGACGCCTCCCATCGGATCGTAGAACACGCAATCTTCGGCGAAGATCTCGTCGATGGCCGCGCGCCGGCGCGCGGGATCGTTTTCACCGAAGACGTCTTGAAGGTTGCGGGTCAGCAGGGTCGATATGGTGTATGAGATAGTGGGTTCAGGGCTTTGTTCTGGAGATTTCTTTTCAGACAACCGCGCGTGCGACGCAGCTTCTTCGATCGCAGCCGCGACTTCCTTCGATCTGGAAACGTAAACCGAGTGGCTGGCGCCTGCGATTTCGACCTTGTGGCTGTTGGCTCGTGCGGCATACCAGCGTTCAAGGTCTGGGTTGATGGTTCTATCCTTTCCCGCGACCAACATCCAACTCGGTTTGCTTCTCCACGCAGCCGCGGTGATGACCGCTTTGAAATTGTCGGCGAAGTTAGGCACTTGCGACCGGGCCATGAAAGCGGCCTGCTCAGTAGAGAGGTCGGCTGCGAAGTATTCGTGAAACTGCGCGGGATCGAGGTAAGTGAAACCGTCTGCAGTCTTCTTGATCGCGCCAGATTTGCTGAGGTCGCTCGGGAAGCGTTTTCCGTCGTCCGCCTCATTCTCGCCCGCATCGGGCATGTGGGCCGCGACGTAAACCAACCCGGCGACCGCCGAATCCGTCCCGGCTTCCGTGATTACAGCGCCCCCATAGCTATGGCCGACCAGAATGCATTGTCCATCCTGTTGAGCCAGGGCGCGCTTAGTGGCAGCCACATCTTCTTTAAAGGATGTCTCCGGCTCCTGGACGATGCTGACGTTGTAACCATCCTTTGCCAGAATGTCGTAAACGCCTTTCCAACCAGATCCATCTGCCCACGCGCCGTGGACCAGAACGATGTTACGAACGCGATGCTCTTCGTTCTGCGCTGGGAGCCCACAGGGGGCCACCAGTAACATCAGCAGACAGAGAAAAATTCTTAGTCCTACTCGCATAACCTTATCCATTTTGTTTTGAAACTGCACCTACATTCATCCGAACTTCCGCTCGCGGCCATTGCCTGCGCGTGGGATTTTGTGGTCCCCCTAACGAAACGACGCTCACACCTCCTTTCGAGGTAGAGATCCGGATTCGAGCGCTGATATTGTTTATTTCCCGTACGCTTGCGCGATCTGGCCCACGAGTTTGGCCCAGGGCATGTCCATTGCCTCATAAACTGCACCAGCTTCCGGTCGCAAATTGTCCTTGAGGATTTCCACCATCAAAGTTGCGTAGTCAGACAGAATGACGCCGGCCTGCTGCATGCGCAGCAAGCCGGCCTGACGTTTGGTCTCGCTGAATGTGCCTGACGCGTCGACCGCTACGTATGCGTCCAATCCTTTCCCGACGGCGGTGATGGCCGGAAGAGCTGCGCAGACTTCGAGCGACAGACCGGCAAAGATCAATTTCTTGCGACCAGTCGCCTCGATCGCACTAGCCACGCGCGGGTCGTCGAAAGCGTTGACCGATGACCGATCAATGATCTCGATTCCCGGCAACGCTTCGACGAGTTCGG
>QHPU01000153.1 GCA_003219175.1 Verrucomicrobiota bacterium
TTTTGCAGGCCACGCTCAAACTTACTGAACCGGGTGACTTCGTTTTCGATCGCAGAGGAGAAATGGTTTTCCGGCAGCGTTGCTTTTATCCCATTATTGAGACGTTTACTGAGGAACGCATTCGGCGTGGATTGATGGAAGACAATGCGATCCAGCGTTGCATCGATACACGCACTTGTGTCGCCGTTTTACCAGGCGCCATGCCGTCAGCCACGTTCCACTTCTTCGAACAGAATTATTTGCCGATTGGAAACAGATTGCGGGTGGCAGGTGTCTTGTTGCACTCATCCACGGACGGGAAGCACTTTGCTTTTGAAACCGTTATTCCGGCCTCGTACAAAATCATCGCGCGCGATACTAGCACTGTAATGGGTGTGCTCGATGGAGAGCGGTACGAAGGAAAGGAGCGCTTTCTTTCACCAGGCATTCATACCTTTGTGCAAACTTCCGCCGGAGCCAACCTCGTTGTCTTCTGGGCGCAGGCCGTCGATCGCAATTTCAGACCGATCGAGTGGTAGTACCTCGCCTGACAGCTGAATTAAATTGCCAGCTCCCTTGCTTTCTCTTCTGTTAACCAGGTGTCAATTCTAACTTTAACTGCTCCGACGTTCCATATCCGCTCGAGGTTAATGCTGATCGCGCCACACCCGGATGATGAAGCGTTGGCTTGTAGCGTCATTCTTCAGAAAGCGGTTCGCGCTGGAGCGGCCATTCGCATTATCTACGTCACAGATGGGGATGACAATCCCTGGCCACAACGAGCTGTCGAAAGAAGATGGCGCTTGAGTGCATCGGATCGAGAACGCTGGGGAGGGCCTGACAGATCTTCTCTTGCGTGATTGCAACAGCGCTCTCACGCGAATTGCCCAAGTGATCAACGATTGGTCACCCACGGACATCCTTGTGCCTTCACTGTCCGACATTCATCCAGATCACAATGCCGTTGCCGTGATGATGCGCCTGATCTTCGCCGACTTTTTAGCAGGCGGAGTTTCGCAGTGGAATTATTTGGTGCACGGCCGCAGCCCCGCGTTTTTCGACCGCGCCGCGGAATTATCGTCATCCGAAGTCGAGACCGCAACAAAACGTGACTCTATTCGCTGCCATCAAACGCAAATCAAACTGTCGAGGCGACGTTTTCTTAGATACGCTACGCGCCCAGAACGTTTTCTTCGTGTCGAACGCGAGAGCGCTGTCTGGTGCGATGGAGCCGTTTATTCCGTCTCTCGAACACGCGACAACCTCAATGTCGATCTTCGCTTTGCGGTCGAGCCGCTTCGTATGCAGAGGAGCAAGTTTTTCATTTTGGGTCGCGATTCGCTTGGGCGAAGACGAGCCTGCCAGATCCGAGTTCCCAGCTGCTCGGGCGATTTTGAAATGTTAGATTGCACGACGAATCGCAGCGTTGGCATTGGCCGTTACCGGGGCCATCCATTTGCCGGCGAGTTCACACTTCCATTGCATCTGTTTTCGCCGGGCCATGATTTGTTCATCAAAGTCGATCGGCGTTCGTGGTTCTTCGATGAGGCTGGATGGATCGAGATTCCGACTGTGCCGAATCTAACCAAGGTGTCTCTGTCCATGATTTCCGCTGAGGCATGTTCGCAGCGCGATCATTCGATGAGTCGGGCGATTTGATCGGTCCGCTCGTTGGGTGACTCGTTCATGCGGTTTCGTATCGATCGTGGCCGTCGCGAAGAACTCCTGTCCCCAGATGAAATAACGCTGGCTGTGACCGAAGCTTAAATTAACCTTCGCGGCCATATCGGCCAAGCGATTAAACATGAAGGACCCTCTTCCGGCGTTGCTGATCCTCGCCGATTCCCCGCATGCACTGACCGATCTGTGTGGAATCTCGCTGCTGGAACGATTGCGTCGCGTCGTCCGCAAGCTCGGCTTTGGCGAAGCGATGATTTTGTCGAACTCGGTCGAAATCAGGACGAAGCATGCTGGTCAATCGTCGTGGTACCGCGGAGAGATCGCTTTGAAATTTCATGAGCGCAAAACCGAGGAGGTCACTATTAGTGATGTTCTGGATTGCATTGGCGCCACGACACTGCCGCCCGATGGACGTGTTTTGATTGCTTCTGCGCGCTTTTATTGCGATGAGCGGTTGTTGCGCGTTCTGGGCGACGCACAGACCGAGTCCGTTCTTATTGATTCCGATCCGCCCTCGGTTGTTAAACCGTTTTGGGAAGACTCGGACATTCATGATTCCGACCGGCTTTCTTGTGCTGTTCTGCTCTCCCGCGAGTGGCTGATCGGGAAAGATCGCGCCGCTTTGCTCAGGCAAGAAGTTGCCTCGGCGGCGGTGAGCGGCCGGATAGCGTCCGTCGATGCTGCGCAACAGCCGGGCTATGTCCGAAGTATGCGCAGAAATATTCGGCCGGTTTTCTTTCCCGCTCCTTTGCCGGAGCACCGCGCTGCGGCTGAACGTTTGCTGCGGGATGCGACGCAGAAACATGTCCTGGATTTCCCAGCGATCATACACGCCCCAATTGAGAATTGGCTCATTTTACGCTTGTGCCGAACATCCATCACACCCAATCAGCTCACTTTTACGGGAGCGATGCTGGGAGCATGTGTGACTCTCCTTTATGCTTTCGGACATTTGTGGGCTGGTGCGTTGCTCGCCCTGGTTTTCGGGGTTTGGGATGGCCTCGATGGCAAGCTGGCACGCTTGAAGGCGCAAACGACCGAGCTCGGAAAAAGGGAGCACATCCTTGATTATTTTATTGAGATGTCGTGGTGGACGGCACTGGCATATCATTTTCACGCCGGCGGCCAGGTTCGTTACGCTTATGCGCTCTTAATCGCCTTTATTGCCGCCGATTTCTTCGAGCGCTTAGCGCGTAGGTCGGTTGAGCCGAAGCTTGGCCGAAGTCTTAACGATGTGTCTCGCTTCGATCGACTGGTGCGCTGTGTCGCGGGCCGCCGCAACATCTATACATGGCTCTTCACCTTTTTCCTTCTGCTCGGCGCGACCGCAACCGGTTTTGTTTTGCTTTGTTGTTGGGGAATCGCAAGCAACGTGCTGCATATGATCCGCGCCAGCCAGATTCTCGCGCGTGGCTGGCGATAATTCGACCATCCCTCATTTCGTAAATCCAATCGTACGGGCGACGGCGTCATGATTCTGGTTTGTCATTTTCGGAACCTTCGGCTCACGCAAGAATCAAATTTCAGGGCTGATTGCTTCCAAGTTTGAGCGTTGATCGTGCCGAACCGTTACCATAATTCGCCCGTCCTGCATTTCGTGAATCCAGTCGCAAGCCTTTGCGATCTCCGGATTATGCGTGACCAGAAACAAAGCCTTTTGT
>QHPU01000011.1:0-5658 GCA_003219175.1 Verrucomicrobiota bacterium
TTTCTGGCTGCGAATGTCGCGCCCAGCTGGAGATAACATTCCAATTGTGCTTTCAGTTGTCGGCGTCATTCTGATCATGATCACCGGCTATCTCGGTGGTGAAATGGTTTACGTCCGCGGTGTTGCCGTCAAAGAGCCGCCCGATCAAAGCGTGTGATCGAGCAGTTTGTTGATCGTCGATCTCCCACCAAATTTCCGCTTTAGAAATGAGCGCGGAAGTTCCGAAGATCCAAGACTACGCCATCATCGGCAACGGCCGATCGGCTGCGCTCGTGTCCAATCGCGGCGCGATCGATTGGTTGTGCTGGCCGCGCTTCGATAGCGCCGCTATCTTCGCCGCGATTCTCGATCCTAAAATCGGCGGCCACTGGAGCGTTCGACCGGCGCAACAATCGAACACATCGCGCCGTTACATCGACAACACGAATGTCCTCGAAACCGAATTCGTCACCGCGTCGGGAAAAATTGTCGTGACCGATTTCATGCCGGTTACGTCGGAAGAAAAAAAGCGTCGATTACTTTGGCCCGAGCACGAGCTCGTTAGGCAAATTCGATGCCAAGAAGGTGAAATCGAAACGATGGTCGATTTTCGCCCGCGCCTTGATTACGGGCGCACGGCGCCAAATATCAAAAACTGCGGCAAGCTTGGATGGAAGATCGACTTCGGCACCGGCGCTTTTATTTTGGTGAGCGAGATCGAACTTGACTGCTTTAAGCAATCAAGTTTGGGCGAGGCTGCGGCGTGTGAAGCGTTGCTTTGCAAAGTTGTCTTGAAGGCGGGCCAGTCGGTCGCGTTTTCGTTCAGTTATTCTGCCGAGGCGCCTGCGGTGGTGCCGCCGCCAGGTGCTTCGATCGCCGAGAAATTAAAGCTGACCATCGATTGGTGGCGAAGCTGGGCCGGGCAGTCGAAATACCGCGGGCCGTATCAGCGCCAGGTCACGCGCAGCGCGCTTGTGCTCAAACTTCTTTCCTACGGACCTTCCGGCGCCATTGTCGCGGCGCCAACAACATCGCTTCCCGAGGCGCCCGGCGGCGATTTGAATTGGGATTATCGTTTCGCCTGGTTGCGCGATGCCGCCTCCACCGTCCACGCGCTTTTTGGTCTCGGATATCAAGATGACGCGAAGGCGTTCGTTGATTGGCTTCTGCATGCGACACGGTTGACCCGACCGGAGCTGCGCATTCTTTACGACGTGTTCGGCGAGCGCGCCATGCCCGAGCGCCAGTTGTCGCATTTGAGTGGATTCGCCGGTTCGCGGCCGGTACGAATTGGCAACGCCGCAAGCGGCCAACTGCAGCTCGATGTTTATGGCGAAGTAGTCGAAGCCGTTTCGCATTTCATCGGTGAAAACGAAAAGCTTGATCACGAAATGCAGAAGATGTTGCGTCAGTGCGCCGAGTTCGTCTGCGAACATTGGTGCGAGCCAGACAATGGCATGTGGGAATATCGCGACAAACGCCGGCCGTACACGCATTCCCGTCTGATGTGCTGGGTCGCTCTCGATCGCATCTTACAGATGAATGCGCGCGGTCAACTTCGCAAAGTCCACACAAAAAGATGCGAAGCGGAACGGGCGCGCATTCGCGAACAAATCGAGCGAGAAGCTTGGAATGCAAAACTTGAAACCTACGTGCAAGCCTTCGGCGGCGAGCACGTCGATGCGAACGCGCTGCTGCTCACTTATCACGGATTTGCCGACGCTTCCTCGCCGCGTATGCGGCAAACA
Source organism: Verrucomicrobiota bacterium (assembly GCA_003219175.1). Lineage (GTDB taxonomy): Bacteria > Verrucomicrobiota > Verrucomicrobiia > Chthoniobacterales > UBA10450 > AV69. Next base: position 1,728 of record QHPU01000011.1, read on the forward strand.
CACGCACGCATTCGCGAAAAGCTTTCTCGCCGTCGCGGTTTGGTTTATCGGAACGAGCGCAGCTTGGAGTTGCGAGAAGGCGCATTTGCGCTTTGCAGCTTTTGGGAAGTCGATTTTCTTGCGCGCAGCGGAAGGCTCGAGGAAGCGCGCGAAATTTTCGAGGCGGCCCTCGATTTCGCGAACGATGTCGATCTGTTTGCCGAAGAAATTGATCCCGAAACCGGCGATGCCCTCGGAAATTTCCCCCAAGCCTTCACCCATCTCGGCGTGATCACCGCCGCGCTTTCATTGCGTGACGCCGAAGCATCCGCGGTGCACTTAGCCCGACAATCAGCATGAACTGGAGCAGTTGGCTAATTTGGGGATTTGCCAGCACCGTCGTACTCACCTCGATTCTCGCCGGCAGCCAGGGCATCGGCATGACGCGCATGAACATTCCCTATATGCTCGGCACCATCTTCACTCCCGACCGTGACCGGGCGAAATTCCTCGGGTTCTTTTTGCATTTTGGAAATGGCTTCGCTTTTTCGCTCATTTACGTGGCCGCCTTTCAGTCGCTTGGGAGATCGACATGGTGGTTCGGTGCTCTCATCGGTTTAGTGCAGGCACTTTTCGTTCTGACCATGCTGCTGCCGATTTTGCCAGCCCTGCATCCGCGCATGGCAAACGAGCAACGCGGCCCGACGGTCGTTAAACAACTCGAACCGCCTGGTTTTCTCGGATTGCATTATGGCATTCGTACGCCGATCTCCATTATCATCGCGCATGTCATCTTCGGGGCGATCCTAGGCGCGTTTTACACAATGAAATGAATGGACCTGCCGGACTTTCGCGAATACTGCCTAACGAAAGCGGGCGCAACTGAAGGCACGCCGTTCGGTGAGACCGTTCTTGTTTTCAAAGTTGCTGGAAAAATGTTCGCGCTGGTGTCGCTCGATGAAGTGCCCGCGACCGCGAATCTAAAATGTGATCCCGATCTCGCTCTTGAATTACGCGATCGTTACGAACAGGTGCGTCCCGGTTATCACATGAATAAAAAGCATTGGAACACGATCGAGATCGAAAGCGGTATTCCGGACGCCGAATTACGCAAAATGATTGACCATTCCTACGACCTGGTCGTGCAAAGTCTGCCGCGAGCGATCCGTGCTAAGATACTGAACGCAGTTGCACGTGGCCGATCTGCAATTGCAAGGCGTCGCGCGCGATGCTGAGAAAATGATCGGCGGCGTCAGTTAGGGCAATGTTCAATCTTCCGGTGCTCGTTGATGCCGTGGCCAGCGATTGTCGATCTAACAAATCTTTGACCGCGCGCGCACAGTTCATCGCCGAATCCACAATCTGGACCTTGTCGCCGAGCGAACGCGCGATCGCTCCAGTAAGCAACGGATAATGCGTGCACCCGAGCACGAGGGTATCGATCCCATCGGCCGCCATGGGATTAAGATAACGCTCAATCGTTAAATCAGTCAGTTTATCGTCGAGCAACCCTTCTTCGATCAACGGCACAAGCAGCGGGCAGGCGACGCTCGTGACCCGCACGTGAACGTTTAGTGCGCGCAATCACGCCGATCACCGGAACCGGAACGTTCGCGCGCAACTTCGGAATCGCGACTGACGACACGGTGTTGCACGCGACCACAATCAGTTTCGCATTTTCCGCGATCAACATTTTCGCCAGCTCAAGGGCGTAACGTTCGACCGTTTCTGCGCTTTTGTTTCCATAGGGGACTCGGGCGGTGTCGCCGAGGTAGAAAATGTTTTCGTTCGGCAGAAGCTCACGTAGAGCTTTGACGACGGTTAGGCCGCCAACACCGGAATCGAAAACGCCGATCGGTTTCATCTCTCTGATTTATCCACGGATTTCGCAGATTTACGCAGATTGTGAGTCTAGGACAGGATTTACAGGATTAACAGGATACGGTTTAAGGCAGGAATCCGCATAAGCCCCTGGCGAGCCGTAGTTCGGCGAAACTGCAGCGAAATCTGCGGATGAATCAAGTGGCGTGAACCTTATGCGTGCGTTTGTTAGGGGCTCGCGCGTTTGAGCGTGCGCTACTCTCATGGCCGAGTTGCCGAAAACTTACGATCCGAAAATGGTTGAGCCGAAGTGGTATCAGCGCTGGCTCGATGCGGAGGCGTTTCGTGCCGACGCCAACTCAAACAAACCGGCGTTCTCGATCGTCATCCCGCCACCAAATGTCACGGGTGTTCTTACTCTGGGTCACGTGCTTAACAACACCATCCAGGATATTCTGGCGCGGCGTGCTCGGATGCAGGGCCACGAGGTGCTGTGGCTACCGGGGACGGATCACGCCGGCATCGGGACGCAGACGGCGGTCGAGAAATGGTTGCGGAAGAACGAAGGAGTGACGCGTCACGATCTTGGCCGCGCAAAATTCCTGGAGCGCGTTCTGGAATGGCAGGACAAACATGGCGGCATCATTATTCAACAATTGAAGCGGCTCGGCTGTTCCTGCGACTGGTCGCGCCAACGCTACACTTTTGACGCCGATTACATTCGCGCCGTTGAGAAGGTTTTTGTCGATCTTTACCACAAGCGGCTGATCTATCGCGGAAGGCGCATGATTAACTGGGATCCGGCCGCGCAGACAGCGTTGTCCGACGAGGAAGTCATCAATAAGTCGCAAAAAGGAAGTCTCTATTTTGTGCGTTATGAACTGGTTGATGAACCCGGCCGGTTTTTGGAAGTGGCGACGACGCGGCCGGAAACGATTATGGCTGATACCGCGGTGGCCGTTCCTCCTAACGACAAGCGGTACGCAGACCTTGTCGGTAAACGGGTCTGGCGGCCGCTCGCGCGCGAAGACATTCCAATTGTCGCTGATGAATTGATCGATCCCGAATTCGGCACCGGAATTTTGAAAGTCACGCCGGCGCACGACAAGGTCGACTTCGAGATTGGACAGCGTCACAGTCTACCGATCGTCGATGTCCTAACGGAAACTGGACGGATTAATTGCCCAGCTGTTCCGGAATTGCATGGACTCGATCGTTTCGAAGCGCGCAAGCGCGCGGTCGAGCTTTTGCAGGAAAAAGGAATGCTGTCAAAAACAGAGCCGTACGAAAACAATGTCGGTTTCAGCGATCGTAGCGATGTTCCGATCGAGCCGCGGATCAGCGAGCAATGGTTCTTGCATTATCCAAAGACGGAGGAAGCGCTGACAGTCGTGCGCGAACACTTGATTCGATTTTTCCCGGTGCATTGGGAGAAAGTCTACGCGCAATGGCTGGAGAACATTCAAGACTGGTGCATTAGTCGACAGGTGTGGTGGGGGCATCGCATCCCGGCGTGGTACCGGAGACAGAGGGCTGTAGAGGCAGGCGTGTCGCCTGCGAAGCAAAAGAGTGCAGCCGGCACGGCTGCCCCCACAGACGGAAACGAGGTGAGGGTGCAGATCGAATCGCCAGGGGAGGACTGGGTGCAGGATGAGGACACACTCGATACCTGGTTTTCGTCGTGGTTGTGGGCGTATGAGACGATGGATGCGCAGACACGGGTGAAGTTTTATCCGACCTCGGTGCTCGTGACCGGACCGGATATCATCTTCTTCTGGGTGGCGCGCATGATCATCGCCGGGTTGGAATTCAAACCCGGTAAATCTGAACGCGACCAGGATAACATCGCGTTTCATGATGTTTTTTTCACAGGGATCATTCGGGACAAACAGGGGCGCAAGATGTCGAAATCGCTCGGTAATTCGCCCGATCCGCTTGATCTCATCGCGAAATACGGAGCGGATGGTTTGCGTTTTGGATTAATGCGAATCGCTCCGAGCGGGCAGGATATTCGTTTCGACGAAAAGCAGATCGAAGAAGGCAGAAATTTTGCGACGAAGCTGTGGAACGCGGCCCGCTTTCGCCAGATGCATGGACCATCAGAGCGGAAGCCGGAGCTAAGAGAAGGCGA
>QHPU01000011.1:5847-14766 GCA_003219175.1 Verrucomicrobiota bacterium
AAATGATTTTCTCGATTTTTCGCAGCTGCCAGAAATCATCGGCTTCGATTACCCCGCGGTGGCGACCGCGCGAGTAAAAGTTACTGCGATCTACGAAACAATCGAAGCGGGACGAAACCTCAGAGCCGAGGCACGTGTGCCATCGAATCAAAAGGCAAAGTTTGTGCTGCGTTCTAACGAGACTTGGGCAAAAGAAGAAATGGCGACGATTGCGCGTTTACTCAATGCGCAATCGCTGCAAATTGATCCAAACGTAACCGTACCGGGGCGATCGTCGGTTGCGGTGACTAAACTTGGCGAGTTATTCCTCGTCGTAGGAGAAACGGATCGTGCGGCCGAGAGCGAACGTTTGGACAAGGAAATTGCGAAGCTGGAAGCGGATTTGAAAGCCACAGAAGCGAAGCTCGGGAACCAATCGTTTGTCGAGCGTGCGCCGAAAGGGGTCGTTGAGGAGCACCGTCGCCGGCGCGACGATTTTAACGCCCGACTGACGCAGCTTCGGAAGGCACGAGAGTCCCTGGATTGAAAATGACGCGGAAGGATTGCAAATCGGCGCCGCGTTCTTCAAAAAGTTCCTTCAATTCCGGGGTATAGTAGGTGGCGTCATATTCTCGATTCAGTTCCAGCCGGATTCGGCCATTCGGGGCCAGATGGGTAGCGACATCACTCAAGAAATAATCCCATTCCGCAGGACCCCAAAGTTTGTCGCTCTTGTGATTATTGAAACAAATCAAATAAGCGGTGATGAAATCAAACTTGCGATCGAATTTTGGCAATGGTTGAAACGCTTCGATCCGCGCGATGGTGCGGGGAACGCGCAGTAGCTCGGTCAGCTCGCGAAACATCGGAAAATCATCGACATCAAGCCCGAGAATTTCGTGCCCGAGCAATTTGTTGATGTAGAGAAAATATCCGGCGCCGCAGCCGAGATCGAGAATGCGTGAGCGCGGAGCATAGTCGAGACCTAGCTCACGCACACGTTGCAGATTGATTCGAATCCAATGCTCGAGATCGAGGTATTTCGGCGGGGCATCGCCGGGATCGTCGACTGCGTATTTGCGGCGAATTTGTTTGAACCCGTTCGCGTCGATCGACTTGACAATGGTGTCCCCGCCGATGCGCGCGGGAAACCGGCGATTGCGCACGATCGCACGAGTGTGGCGTCGGGCGCTTTCGAGGGCCTCGCCGCTAAGAATTTTTCCGATTTTGTGGGAGAGACGCAAGGGCGGTTGGTAACGCGGTTAGGCCGTGCTGTCAACGGTTGACAGGTAGCGAAAACCCCAAGGCGCAGTACATTCCCAGCCAATGAGCCGGTGGAAAAAATTGCTCTGGATCGCGGTGAGCCTCCTTGGTCTTGGAGCGATCGCCGTCCTGGCATTGTCGCGAGGCGAGCAGATTAACGCACTCTGGATCATCATCGCCGGACTGTGCGCGTTCGCGATCAGCTATCGTTTTTATTCCAAGTGGCTCGCTACCAAGGTGCTTTTTCTAAACGACGAGCGGGCCACTCCCGCGCTGGTCCAAAACGACGGCAAGGATTTTGTCCCGACCAATCGCTGGATGGTTTTCGGCCATCATTTCGCCGCCATCGCCGGACCCGGCCCGCTGGTTGGACCGGTGCTGGCCGCGCAGTTCGGATTTCTGCCCGGAACCCTCTGGATTTTGATTGGCGCGACGCTGGGGGGCGGCGTGCACGACATGATTGTGCTCTTCGCCTCGGTGCGACGGAGAGGGAAAACGCTGGGGCAAATGGTAAAGGAGGAAATTGGCCGAGGCGTCGGCGCGCTGGCGTTGATCAGCGTCCTGGCGATCATGATCATTCTGCTGGCGGTGCTTGCGCTGGTGGTGGTGCAGGCCCTGGCAAAAAGTTCGTGGGGAGTTTTCACCATCGCAATGACAATTCCGATTGCGTTGATAATGGGTGCGGGATTGCGCACCGGCCGGTTCAACGTCACATGGATCACTGCGTTCGGAATTGTCGGCCTTTTCTTCGCCGTCTGGGGCGGCCAATTTCTCGGGAATTATCCGGCGATCGAAGCATGTTTTCGACACAGTGATCGTTGGCTCGCTTGGGCGATCATGATTTACGGGCTGGCGGCATCGATCCTGCCGGTGTGGATGTTGCTGACGCCGCGGGATTATCTCAGCACCTTCATGAAAATCGGCACCGTCGCTGCGCTTGCGGTCGCGGTGGTCTTGATTCACCCGGTGCTGCAAATGCCGGCGCTGACAAAATTCATCGACGGGAGCGGATTGGTTTTTGCCGGTCCGGTGTTTCCTTTTGTTTGCATCACCATCGCGTGTGGCGCCGTTTCAGGATTTCACTCGCTCATCGCTTCGGGAACGACACCGAAAATGCTGGAGCGCGAATCGCGGATCCGAGACATCGGTTACGGGGCCATGATTACCGAGATGATGGTGGCATTAATGGCGATGATCGCTGCTTGCGTGATTCAGCCGGGTGAATACTTCGCCATCAATACTAAGGGAACGCCGACAGAAGTGGTGGCGAAAGTCACCGCTTCCGGGTTCCCGGTGAGGGAATCAGAGATGGCCGAGTTGGCGCATAATCTCGGGGAACAGACTATGTTCAATCGCGCCGGCGGCGCGCCGACTTTTGCCGTCGGCATGGCGCACATGTTTGCGCGCGTTTCCGCCAGTCCGACGGCGTTAGCACTCTGGTATCATTTCGCCATCATGTTCGAGGCGTTATTTATTCTGACGACGATCGACGCCGGGACGAGAGTCGGACGATTCTTACTTCAAGATTTACTGGGGAATCTATGGCGCCCGCTGGGCAACACGCGTTCATGGGTGGCGAACGCGCTCGCCAGTCTCCTGTTGGTCGCGGCGTGGGGCTGGTTTTTGTATCAAGGCGTGATCGATCCGCTCGGCGGCATCAACACACTCTGGCCGCTCTTTGGCCTGGCCAACCAACTCCTTTCCGTGGTCGCGCTCTGTCTCGGAACGACTCTGCTGATCAAGATGAATAAAGCGCGTTACGTTTTTGTGACGATTGTGCCGTTGCTTTTCATGTGTGTTGTTACCTTCTCAGCCGGTTACATGAAGATTTTTTCGGCCAATCCGAATCTGGGTTTGTTGACTGGCGCGCGGGTAGCAATGGAAAAAAGTGCCCACACTGCGGATCCGGGGGCTGCAGCCGTGCTGGTGCGCCAGGCGACCGCGTATCGAATCGATTACGTTCTTGCCGGAACGTTCCTCCTGCTTGTATTTCTGATCGTAGTCGGCTCCGCCATCGAATGGTATCGGCTCCTCGCCGGACGCAAACGAGTGGTGCTGCATGAGAGCGAATTTGTGCCGCTGGGCGAGATGGCGACTGGTTGATTTTGGCCGGCTCGTTGAGACGTGGACTTAATCAAATGACGTCTGATACAGACGCCGTCGCGTGATTTTTCTGGTATGGCAACGCTCCGCGAAGCCAGCAGGAAGTGCTACTCGGCCCTAACCGGCTGGAAGGCGTGATCGAAAATGTAGTCCGCTACACGTCGACCTTGGTTAATACCCGCCGTCTTGTCGAAGTGCCAATGGATACCGAGATAGATGCGGCTTTGCCCATTTTCTTCTTCGGCTTGCGACAGACTCGAAAAGCTGCGCGGCATGTAGGGTCGAACATTGCCGTCATTGTCTTTAGTTACGCCATTGAATTCATCGGAAACGAAAGTGAATCCAATCTTATCGGTTCCGTAAAAACGGCGAAGCGTTTCAAATATGGCGCCGCCGAATCCCGCGTGGCCGGAAGGATAAGCGGGGAAGGGCGGAGTAAAATTCGGGCCGTTCAAATTACTTGCCGGCGCGCCCAGTGGGGTAAAAATTGGATCGCCAACTGTAGCAGGATTGCCGTCGCCGCGGCCGGTCGGTCCGGTGCCGGGGTCCGATTCGCGGATCGCGGTAATAGGTCGCCAAAGATCGTAATGGTATTTGGATTCCCAGATGGTGATCGCGGCATCGGCCATGGCTACGTTGACCAGCGCGAGCAGGCGGGCGAGTTCTACTGGACGGAGGTGCGTTTGGTTAGCGATGTGGACACTAATCTGATTATAGAGGCGTGGCGGTGCGCAAAGACTTGGCGTTCCATCATAGGCCCAGAATATACCGATAAATGTTTGCTCGGGCGTGCGTTGCGTCGGTGTGACAGCGCCATCACCGCCGAAATTTTTCACTTCGTTGTAAGCGGCTGTATACTTCGCGCTTGTCATGTCCGGCGGAGGCGGCGCTAAGAACTGGCTGCCCGACTTGATCACGAATGGTTTACACGCCCCCCAGTGCACTCCCAGCGCGACCGGAATCTGGCTAATTGGGTCCTGACGCCAGTGTCCGGGAAGTTTGCTGGTGAAATAGTCGACGCCGAGATGTAGTTCTGGTGTCTCCGCACCATCGGCGACCCGTGAAGCCAACACGGCGGCTGCCACTTGTTTCCCAAATGCTATTCCGTTGTCTTTCTGGGGCTCGTTTTTGATGCCCAACAGATCATCCGCGAGAGCCCGATCGAAGATCGACTTTTGCGACGGATAAAGAGAAACGAGGGTGTCGTGCGCCGCCCGCGCGATAGCGGCTGCGGTTGAATAAGGGTGGAGGGCGGGCTGGATTCCGGTGAAGCTCTGGTATTTGCCCTGAGCGGCATTTATTGCATCAAAGATAGCGATGTGGACGATGGCCATGGCTCGGCTGGCGCGGCCGGGGCCGAGCTGTTCGCCGAAGGTGCGGTGTTCGCCGGGAGCAACCGGGGTGTGATCCAAACCAGTGGCGTCGATTGCGATTTTGTTCCAGCGGTGGACTGGCTCATTAGCAAATGTTTTTGTGTTATTCGCGTTATCCGGGGGGCGCGGCTGAAAAAACGGTCCATAGGCCTGATGAAAACTGCCTGCCGGCCCGCTGGCGAAGGCGAGACTGGCGATGGTAAAAGACAGCAGCAATAAGAATTTCATAGAGAAGCTACAAATGCTAAGTTTACAAGGTTTTATCGACGAGCCCGATACTTGGCCCGTCGTGGAGCAAAAGGCAACCCTAAAAAACTGGTCGGAACGATTATTTCCGACGCAACGCGACGACTATTTCCTGCTCTCCTCGAACAAGGACGACGTGGCCGTCTTCAATAGCCTTCACTGTGATCTGATGAACTGTACTGCCGATCTGTAATCCGAATTGCTGACCTTCGCCCATTATTCTGCCATTGATGATGGTATAGCGAACTTTCGGATCGAGAACAATTGTTGAAACGACGAACGCTGAAGCAGGAATCGCCGGTCCGGCGTGCTCGTTCTTGGCCATTTTCGGAGCCGGTTTCCATCCAATTGGCCAAAATGGGTTGCGCTCTCCGGACTCGAAATTGAAGGAAGACTTGTGCTTCAATTCGATTGGCGGCGTTTCATCCGCCAGGGCAACGGCGGCGAAGAGGACAAAGCCAAAGTAAAGGAGCTTCTTCATTTCTTGTAAATGATGGTAGCGGCCGTGAAGACGGCTTTCTGCAGCTCTGGGTCGTCAGTAGCAGCGTAAATCCGCAACTTTTTAATGGAAAGGAGAGGGTTTGTGTTTTCGAGTTGAGCGATGGCGTTTCCGAGGCTCTCAAAATCCGCCTGCGGCAAATCGATGATCCAAAGATAGCGACTCCAATCTGCGAGCTCTTTTTCCTTGCAAGCGCTGTTCGTTTCAAGGCGGGTCGTTCCTTTGTCGATCTGATGGGTGCTTAGAAACGTTTTCATCCGAGGCGGAAACCACGCGATCGGCGCGCCCTCAGGACTAAGCGCACGCAGCGCATCGTAGCGAACCGTCGCGGAGTGAGCACTCTCCTCCAGTTTTGCCGCCTTGGATATCTCGGCTTTGGATGTCGAGATTTTGGTCTGCAAATCCTTGATCTTTGCCTGAACCGCATCGCGACTTTTGTTGAGCGGTCCCAGAAAGAAAGAAAAGTAGACGTAGAGCAGCGCGATCAAGCCGAGTCCTCCCAAAAACAGTTTTTTAACCTGCTCTTTGTTCACGTTAGGATTCCTCCTTTTTTGGCCGGGCTTTATGCTCAGTCGGTGCCGGCGTCGCCGCTTTGGGGAACGGCTCCATCCCAACTGTGACCACGAAATGGGCGGTAGTTTCGTTGCTGCCGCCGACTGCGACAGTGGTATCGAGGTCTTCCAGCGTCTTGAATTCCACCTTCACCGTCGGCTGTTCCTTGCCGACTTGTTCCAGCAACATCTGCCGGAAATCCTCCGCTACACTACGAGGTTCGCGCCCGCCGGCCACACCGTCCAAAGTCGCAGTGACGAGGCCTTTGTCGTCTTCGATGACGCCTTCGAGTGAGGTAATCTGAATATTTGGCGTGACGCAATGCGCCACCTTTTCCAAGAACGTTGCCCAGTAAAAGCGGGTCTCAATATAACCGTCGAGGGCGTTCGTTGTACCGATGATGCCGTTTAATTCGTCAGCTCGTTTCTGCGCCGCAGTGACTTTCGGCTCGATTTTGTTCCACTCGGCCTGAATGGAATTGAGGCGACTCTTGCCCTGGAGGACGCGATAGCCGGTCCAAAGATAATTTAGCATCAGCAATGCCCCCAAGGCGATGGCGGCATAAAGACTAAGCTTGAGCGGATCGCGTTGTCGCTGCCGGTGCTGGAGAATTTCTTCGTGGAGAAGGTTTAATTGCAGGGGCATGGGCGTTACGTTCGCAGGTATTCGAAGGCCGCCCCGCAGGCGACATTGAGTGAGACAAACTCTTGCTGCAGGTTTTTACGTTTTGCCGCCGGCAATGCGACCTCGCAGTTTTCGAGGGGATCCCAAACTTCGCAGGGCAGCCCAAGTTCATCACTCAATGTCTGCAAGATCATTTCGGCGCGCGACAATCCGCCCGAGACGTACAATCGCTGGATGGACGTTTCATGTTGTCCTTCAAAAAAGCCCATGGAATTTCGCACTTCCGTGCAGAGCCGCGAAAGAGTGTTGCGGCAAATGTCGGCCATTCCTGGATCGCCTTCCTTAATCATAAGGTAAGCGGCGTTGGCGTCGAGAGCTCCGTCGGCAGTGAGCGCTTGGGTGAAATGTTTGCCGCCGTAATCGAAGGCGCGTGTGAGGGTCAGTTCGCCGTTGCAACCAATGAGGACGGTGCTTTGCAGATGACCGAGATCGAGCAGGAGAAAAGCTTCTTTCTGGTGAACGCTGGGATATGCCACTTCGAAGGCGTTGAAGGAACAAACCGGCGCTAGTTGCATCAATTCGACCGATAAGCGGGTCTTCGCCATGGCTTCAGAAAGTTCCTTTACCCGCGACCGCAGAAGACCGCCTACGAGGTAACGCGTTTGGGTTTGTGTTTGGGTCGCGGGCGGGCCCTGCACCTGTGTTGCCACTGGCCTCTCGTCTTCGCCTGCTGCGGCGATCGCAACGGCCGGTCCGCCGTTGCAGGAAATGCTGGCGACATCCAGCACGAAATCTTTGCAATCCTGGTTCAGCATGCTCAGCCCGTTGTAACGAAGAGCATTGCGCAACAGCTCGGGCGGCGTGGCGGGCTGTTCGATAATCCGCAACAGTGCGGCCGGGTCTGAAACCGCCAGAGCACAGCTTTTAGTAAATCCGCCAAGGTCCTTCAGCAGCAGCTTGATGTGTTGCGCGACCTCGTCGGTCGATATTACTTCTTCCGGCACCTCGCGTGAGGCGAAACTGGTCAGGGCATAGCGCGTCTCGCTCTTCTTGTTCAATAGCACCGCCTTATACGTGCGCTTGCCAAGATCGATGCCAATGACAGAATTTCCGCGTTTCGCCATGGATTCTGCTGCTTATAGCGGGAAACGTGCCCGCCGCCCCTGATTCTGCGAGGCGTTCAACTACCGCCTGCCTTCGCCATATCGAACCTCGAACGGGTGCCGAGATCCCTGTAGCGGCGGTCTATAACCCCCGAAATTCCTCAATCCTGGCGGTCATACCCGCCGGTTCCCCTTCACGCCGCGGCCGCAGCGAAGCTCTGTAGCCAAAGAAACCGCGCTCCTTGATTATTTGCGACACCTCAGGCGGCACCATTTTCTCCCAGTCGCGGTCGCCGCTTTGCAGTTTCACCAGCGCGTCCGGAGGAAAGATTTTGAGATATTCCGGATGATAATCGGTGATTTCGACGATAAAATTGTTATCCACAATGAATCGGAATAGCGCTTTTAGGTTCGAAGCGACCTCAATTTCATGGGCGGCGATGATTCTTCCGGTGGCCTCGTCGATCATCGGGTAGACATAGAGTTTGAACGCGCCCTTGAACATTCGACCGAGTGCTTCCAGAATCCCACCCTCCAAATTCAGGTAATACTTTTCATCGAAAATTTCCATCAGACTTGGGACTCCCATAACCAGGCCGACCATCTCGCTGGTATAACGAGAAAGATAACTGGCGAGCCGATAGTATTCGCCAAACTTCGAGATCAGAACGGTTCGCCCGAGAGCGCCGAGTATATCTACTCGCGCCAGAAAATCGGCGTGGTTTAACTGGCCTTCGGCAAGCAGGTTCTCCAACGTCATCTCCATGAGCACGACCAGGTCGGACTCGCTGCAGCGCGATTCCGCCAGAAACTTCCGGCGGGCCCCGTCCAGCATGTCATTGGTGGCATAGGTGACCGGCCGAAAACTGCCGCGTTCCACCAGGATCGCTTTTTTGTAAAAGACTTCCGCTGGCTGCACCGTTTCGCCGTCCGCCCGGAACATCACCGCGTCCGTCAAGCCCTGGCTAACGAGTTGCAGACTCATGAGCCGATTGTCCACCTGGGAAAAGGCGGGCCCAGAGAATTTGATCATGTCGACTTCGAGCCGGCCGTGCGCAAGATTCTCCGGCAGCGACGAGATCAATTCCTCCGGCTTCGGACAATAAAACGCGCCGTGAATCAAATTCACTCCAATCACACCCAGTGCTTCCTGTTGATCGACGTTGGCTTCGTCTAG
>QHPU01000012.1 GCA_003219175.1 Verrucomicrobiota bacterium
TCCACGCAAACATCTACATGCTTATCCGGTGGTAAGGTTTAAGGAGCCGAACTTTGCACCGGCACACTGCCGGCTCCCGAGCGTCCGCGAAATTCCTTCACCGTCCGACGCGGTCACTCCGCCGAACAATTAGCCTGCTGTCCACGTTTGGCGCCGTAGCAGGCGTCCAACTCCAAACGTCGCGGTCAATTAAGCCGCGAGAGCGAGATCTTGGTGATCTGCGTTTATTTTTTTTGGCTCGGTTTTTTACGAGGCCAACGAACCATCCTCGACATGCCGCCTGCGCTTCAAACTTCAAGTCGAAGCCAGTACGCCCCCGAAAATTGAGGGAAATAAATATAACAGATCGTCCTGATATCGCAATGCAGGCACTCGGCGCGGTGAACCCGCTGCAATTCCTTTTGGCTCGACAGAGTCTCGCCATCCCTCGTGGCACGCGAATTGGCAATTTTTCCGCGTGACAAATATAAAGTATTGGGTATATAAAGTCGTTCGGGTTACATCGTAAATGGATTGGCGTGTCGGGGCGCGTCTCCCCTGAGAACTAACCCAGTTAATGAACCGAAAGGCCATAAAATAGGCCCAAGTAGGGGACTTTGAGTTGGTTCCAGAGCCCCCGGCGCGCTTCCGTTCTGTTGGGGTCGATTCGTCGTTTTCGGCGGCCAATCATTGCTCGTCGTAAACCTCGATCAAAGCCACGCCGGTCCGATTGTTTTTTCCGGTGACGATGGCGGTGTAGGAACCGGGAGCGAGACTGATGGCGATGGCCGATTCCAGATTGTTGGACGGAGCGAGTCCATAGCTGGTAATCGCCGCGGCCTGGGCTTGGTGCGTCTGCCAATCGTCGTCTGAGGCGAGGAGCGTGCCGTTGGCATTGACCAATGCAAGTTGCGGATCGGGAAGCGGATTCGCGATCCCGAATTTCTGTAAAGAAGGCCCGAGGGCGCGAATGGCAACGCGAGTCGCCCCGATTCTGTTGCCGGTAATGAATCCACTAATCAGCACATCAGAGTCAGTCCCGACGTGTGCGCGGGTACTGACATTAGCGAGCCGGGAATTAGAAGTCGGATCCAGATCATAGACTTCGGCCAAGGCCACGCCGGTTCCTCCGTTCTTGCCACTCACGATCGCACTGTAATTTCCAGCAGGAAGTGTGGCGATCAGAGCAGCTTCGGTGTCGTTCGCAGGAGCGAGCCCCGCCGCCATAAGCTGCGCCTGTTGCGTGTTCTTCCAATTGTCGTTAGCCATGACGAGCGAGCCGTCAGCCCGATTCAACTGGAGCACCGGATCCATTAATGCATCCGCGATACCGAAGTTGGCGAGAGATGGGCCGATGGCGCGGACTCCAACGCGTTTTGGCACCGTGCCGGTCACAATAAAGCCGCTGATCGCTACGCCCTGGCCCGTTTCTACTGCTGCACGACCAGAAATGTTTAATGCCTGCGCCGGTAACGCGCTAACTCGGAAAACCTGACCACCAGAACCTCGATCGAGATAATAAAGCGCGCCATCAGGTCCCACATGAAGATCAACGGAAGTATTGATACCGCTGGCGAAGTCGGTCGCCATGCCGCTGGCAGGATTAAACACATGAATCCAGCCACCACACAGATCGGCGAAAAAATACTTGCCGAGATAGGAGGAAGGGAATTGAAGCACCGGCGGATTATAGAAAGCGCCGCCAACGATGGCGCAACCGATATCATGCTGGTAGAAGTAGATCGGGCTTCGGAAAGATGGATTATTGGTCGGGCCTTCCGTTACCGGCCAGCCATAGTTTGAACCGGCAATACCGTCGTTGATTTCCTCATAGGTCGACTCGCCGACATCGTTGATGAACATGCGGGTCGTGCCAGGCTGAAAGGCGAAGGTAAACGGATTGCGGAGCCCAAGTGCCCAGATCGCCCGATTGTTCCCAGTCGCGCTATTATAGAACGGATTATCCGTTGGGATGCTACCGCTGGAGTTAATGCGCAATACTTTCCCGAGCAGGTTGGAAAGAGTCTGTGCGTTTGCGCCGTTCGCGTTCTCGCCCACGCCGATATAAAGCTTTCCGTCCGGCCCGAAATGGAGAGCGCCTCCATTGTGATTGGTGGCGCTGCTAAGGTTGTCGAGATTCAGTATAACTACTTCACTGCCTGGTGCGGTGACATCGCCGGCTGCGGTAAATCGGCTGACTCGATTGTGAATTGGGAAAGTGGGAACGGTGTAATAAACGTAAACGTAGTGGTTAGTGAAGAAATTCGGATCGAACGCAACCCCGAGCAGGCCGCGCTCGCCCGAAGAATCGACCGAGAGACTCAGGAACGGTGTGGCGAGCAGGGATCCGTTCTTGATTATCCGTACCTGGCCGGTTTGAAGGCAAATAAAGAGCCGTCCATCGGGCGAAAATTCCATTGCCGTGGGTGCACCTGAGAGGCTGCCCCCGAACTCTGTTTCCGTAAATCCCGGCGGTAAAGTCGCGGCGGGCGAGGCCAAGGCGGCAAGGATGAAGAAAGCGCCGCATCCGAGGATTGATTTGCAACGCAAGTTTGAAAGGCGGAAAAATGACATCGCTGCGGTCGACTGAACCAGGCTCATTCAATATGGTCCGTCAATTCAAGCACGCGGCAGTGAACGTTCGTTAAACCGCGGGTAAAAAACCCGAGTCAGAGCTCGCAAGCTTCATTCAGGCAAAAATCGGGACAAAATTCGGATATTCCGGAGCTTGATTAAGGTAGTCGACCGGGGTCAGCCCGCAGAATTCCTTAAACTCACAAATGAAGTGTGCCTGATCGTAGTAGCCGCAATCGGTCGCCAGTTCGGCCCACCTGAGATTCCGGCGTCGCTGAATCTCGTAGATCGCGCGCTGGAAGCGACGCACCCGGCAAAATACTTTTGGTGTTATCCCCACCTGATCGTTGAAGAGTTCGATGAAGTGTCGTGGACTCAGACTTATCTTGTCGGTAATGGCGCCGACGCTCATGATTTGAGGTTGCCGAATGAAATAATCGAGTGCAACTCGGACTGCGGGGTGAGTTAGTTCTCGACCGCGTTGTCGCGCTAACAACGCGTCTTCCAGAATTCGAAATTTATCGGCTGGCGTGGGTGCTTCGAGCAGCTGATCGCGCAAACTTGCGGCCGCGCCATTCCAAAAAACATCCAGAGCGACGACGTTGTTTCGCAATTCACTCAGTGGCGTGGCAAAAAAGGCATTCGCTCCGCTAGGTTTGAAGTGCACTCCGATCATTGAGGCATTGGGCGCAGTATCGATCACGATGAATTTTGAGTGCGGGCCGGAGAGCCAACTGCGCCGGTAGGATTGCTGCGGCTGATAGCTTACCGGATCGAATGTATGTCGATTCTGGTCACGCAGATTAATGATCAGCTCGACAGAGCCTTCAGGCAGGACGCGTTCGAGCTGATGCGGACTGTTCAATCCCTCGTGGAACCAGAATAACTCGATAGACTGGTTTAAGGGCGCCCGCGGTATGTGCGTGGCAACAATCATGACTCGTTAAGAAAGGTAAATTTTTTCCAATACAGTTCCTCACGAAATAGCCAACATCAATGCAATGAAACGAACATTTCCTATCCGCACGTTGGTTACTATTACCATTTCGCTAGCGGTCGCGTCGAACATAGCCGCTGGCGACCAACCGTCCGTCGATCCTCACTTGGAATTCCTTCAGCCGTGGCTCGACAAAACGTTCAAGAGTGAAGACAAAAAAGCCAGTTCCGGCAAACCAACCACCGATGTTGCTCGTTGGGAGCGGGCGCTCAACGGCAAGGCGGTTCGCATCACGCATTCACTTAATGACGGCGCCTATGGAGGCGAAGTGATTGTGCGATGGGACGAAGAAAAACAGGCAGTTTGTTACCACTATTTTACTACGGACACGTTTTGGACTGAAGGCACCATGAATTTCAAGGATGGCAAGATCACCTCCCATGAATTCGTGAAGGGCAAAGCCGGGGGCGTGACTGAAGTGCGCGCTACTCTTGAGATGCGATCGGATGGCACTTACCTGCAAAAATCAGAATTCCTGAAGGATGGAAAATGGACTCCGGGACGTGAAGCTCTCTATCGGCCGGACCCGGCGGCGCGCGTCATTTTCAAATGATCAGTTCTAGCGAACCGGCTGACCTCTGATCTCCGATTTCTGATCTCAGCCGCGAAGCTGCCGCTCGTACTCCGCGGCGTCGAAATGACCTTTCGATTCACTGATGAGTCCGTCCTTATCGATTTTCCAGAGTTCGTAGCCGCTGATGCGTACAGGATTTCCAGTGCCACCTAGTCCGGTGTTGGTTCCGGTGAACGTCCAATGGAATTCGGTACGGGCCCCCGTGTGTTTCAGCCTATCGAACATCACCACCATATCGGGAAAATCGCGCATAAATTCGCGCGCAACCTCAGCGATCGGGAGAGACGGTCCGCCGTTCACGCTAATCGAGCCGCTCTTCGCATAAAACGCAGCGACTTTTTCAGGACCTTGGCTGCACCACGCCTCCGCGTAGCGCCTGGCGAACTTTGTTAACTCAGTGGTCATCGTCCATTTGTCTGCAGATAAAAGTGAACGCGCAGAAAGCGACGTGAGGACGTGTGCTCACTCCAAAGCTGCCGCAAAACAGAACAGAATTTCTGGCGGATTTCCCACGCAGAGCTTTGGCGCGTCCTCGGATCACTTTCAAGTAGATTCTGCTGACTGCCACGTTGCTGATTATGAGGTCTCGATGAATATACCACCGGTATGTTTGTGCCAATCCTGAGCCCATGTAAATGTCGCAAAGCCCGGATTGCAGCTTATGAATACAATAACGCGTCGCGGTAGCCTTAAACGGCTCGGGGCACTGGCGGCAGGTACGTTCGTCGTGCCTATGATCAACCGCGGACGTTTCGAACTCTTCGCCCAAAGCACCAAGAAATATTCGGCGCGGGCGATCGATTTACTTCGGCAAAGCACAGTCCTGGACATGCTGAATCCGTTTACCTTGATTGGCGTGGTCGCGATGTTCAAAGGGGACAAACGAGTGACCTGGTTTACCAACCCGGAAACCTTTAGCGCACAAGATCTTCAGCGCTTCAAAGATTCACGCATCGACGTCATGCACATTGGCGTCGGAACCAGCGGACCAGATGCGTATGAGCAGACGTTGAAGTTTATAGGCGCCTGGAACGGGTTTCTGGCCCATCACGACGCCCATTTACTCCGAGTCGATGAACCGGCACGCATCGACGCCGCGAAAAATTCAGGCAAGATCGGCATCATTCTCGGCGTGCAAAATTCGGAACATTTCCGGACCCCGGACGATGTGGACTACTTTTACACGCTTGGCCAACGCATTTCGTTGCTGACTTACAATAGCCGTAACCTCATCGGCAATGGGAGCACGGAGCGGCGGGATGACGGCATTAGCGATTTCGGTCTGAAGATTATCGAGCGCATGAACAAGATTGGAATGGCGGTTGATACAGCACATTGCGGCGACCGAACGACCTTGGATGCATTTGAAGCTTCAAAGGTGCCGGTGTTAATCACTCATTCCAATTGTCGAGCGTTGAACCCTAACCAGCCGCGCTGCAAAACCGATGAAGCGATTCGCAAAATGGCGGAGAAAGGCGGTGTCATGGGTATTACCAACGTCCGTAATTTTGTCTCACCAAAAGAACCGACCAACGTCGAATCGCTCCTCGATCATTACGATCACGTGGCAAAGCTCGTTGGAGTCGAACACGTTGGTGTGGGAAGCGACTACGATCTCGATGGGTATGATGCATTGCCGCCAGAATATGCGAACTGGCTGCGCAGCCTTTACAAGAGTAGCTATGCCTTCCGCGACAAGATGGATACCGACGACGTCAACCACTATCTGCGCATGTTCGACCTCACGGAAGCTCTTATTCGCCGCGGCTACAGTGATGCCAATATCGAACTCATCCTCGGTGGAAATTTCCGTCGCGTCTTAACTCAAATCTGGACGACGAAAGTCTAGTAGTTGGCGATGATTTACGGATTCGCAGAGGCGTCGCGGCTCGCAGCCACCTGTTATTTATTCTCTGGCCCACCGCGCCGTAGCCAGTTCGGTAACGGAGGCAGGTCATTCTGCTTCGCGATCGCACTTAAATCGTAGGTCGCGTACGCTGTCGGCTTATCGCCTTTGGCAATGATGGCGTCGATGATATCGCGAAACTTCTCCGTATGCCAGTGTTTGCGAGTCTCCCACCATTGATGAACGCCATCGTAGGCTAGGAAGTCACTCATCGTCCGCTCAATTTCACCCCATAACTCGGGAGTAAGTATGCCCTCGCAACGGGCGTAATACATTCCTTCGAAGTTTTTGAAGAAACGATTTTGGAAAGCGCTAAAACGAAGTTTGGAAACGGCATCGAGATCGTGAAAAGACTGCACCCCGCGAAGATAAATCGCCGCAAACTCCGCGTTCTCGTGCAACGCTCTGGTTAGATCCCCCCATTGCACGGTGAGCGCATTCACCGCCGATTGACGGCGCTCCCTGGTTTGCTCCCTGATTTGAACCGCCAAATAAATCAGAGACGGGATTCCAACACAAACCGCGGCGAGCTGTCCAATCACCACCAAGCCATTCGCACCATTCCAGAAACTCTTCCTGACCGGTGCGCTTCCGCCTTTCCTCCGACCAGTTCTTCGCGCGCGACCAAAACCCGAGAATCGCGCCACCCCCGAGATCGTTAACGACCTTCAGATCAACCATCCCGTGCCAAACCATGTAACCCGTTACTTCGATTCGGAGCCCAAACTCGAGGATCTGGCGCTTCACTTCTGCGTCCAGCTTATCAATCTCTGCCGCCGATGCGCCTTCTGGGAGTTGGCCGAGCAATTCCAGGATACGCGCCGAATTTGCGCTGAGCGCGGCCGTTTGAATCGCGGTCACCGCCGCCTGCTCCCGCCGCGCCCGATTCGCCGCCCGCACCTGCAGGCCAGTGAAGACTAGTGCGCCGATTAACGTGACCGTTGAAACAAGATTAAGGAGGTCGGCGAAATCGAAGTGCATGCGCCCTACTCAAGAGCATTGGTTAATTGGCTAAATTGTTAAAGCGTTAAATCGGGTTCGGCTCGATGACACACTAGCTTGATCCTAGATACTCGACTCCGCTCTTTCTGAGTTCGACGTTGGATGTTCGGCGTTCGGTGTTGGGCGTTTGCTCTCTCAGTTCTCACCTCGGTCGATGCTCTAGTCGAGATAGATCGTCCCTTCGCTCACCAAAACCGACGCCCCACCAATCCACATCCCGGTCACCACGCCATCCTTCTTCTCCGCACGAGCGATGAGCGTGCTCGGACGTCCCATCTCCACGCCTTGCGCAATCCGCCAGCTAAACATTCCGCTCGTCACTTGCTCATAATCAGCGAGCAGCCCACCAAGTGTGCAATTCGCGCTTCCAGTTGCCGGATCTTCCGCAACACCGCTCAAGGGCGCGAACATGCGAGCGCGAATATCGAATCCATGCCCGTCCGGCTCGGACTCGCCCACTCGGGTATACAAATACAGTTGCGGATTCACTCCCAGATCACGCAGCGCCTCGAACCCGCTGATATTAATACGGGCGCGCTCCAGCGCTGCACGATCCCTCAGTTCCGTGAACACGAAGGGTAGACCGACAGAACACACCTGCGGATCATGGGTATCCGTCACGATGTCGTCCCGATTCACAGAGACGGCCGATGCGACAAGCTCAGGTTCGACCGTTTTGCCTAAAGAAAGAGCCTGCGGCGCCGCTAGTTCGCAGGAGACAATCTTTCCCTCTGCCGCATGAATAGATACTGAGACCAATCCAGCTTCTTCCTCGAAGATAATGGTGTGAGGAGAGTCGATCTCACCGAATTCGCCGATAGTGGCGAGAACGAATGCAGTCCCGACATTGGGATGACCGGCAAACGGGATTTCGCTCGCAGGCGTGAAAATTCGGACGTGACGCGTGTGACCAGCTTTTGCAGGAAACACGAACGCTGTCTCGGAGAAATTAAACTCGCGCGTGATCTGCTGCATCTGATCCGGCGTGAGCCCGTCGGCTTTTGGCAAAACAGCCAGCTGATTCCCGCCAAAGCGAGTCTCCGTAAACACGTCGCAGATGTAGTATCGATATTTCACATCTCAGTATTGCCCATCGCAGCATCCCGTCCTGCTGACCATCTAACAACGGGACATTTTTAACAAATTGACGATTGTTGAATCCAAACCCGCGACCCCCTGCATCTCAAGGGAAAAACAAGCTTCCATGATCCAGGATTTTAAATTTGCCCTGCGGCAACTTCTTAAGGCGCCGGGATTTACCACTATTGCAGTGTTGACGCTCGCGCTCGCCATCGGAGTGAACTCGGCCATTTTCGCCCTCGTCCACAGCCTCGTGCTGCATTCGGCGGTTCCCCAGCGCCCGAACGAGGTGGTCAACATTTTCACCGCCCGCCAAAACGCCAGCCACGATTACCGACAGTTTTCCTACAACGAATATCGCGACCTGCGCGACAACGGCGGCGAAGTCTTTGCCGATGTCGCTGCACTCGAGTTTGCCGTCGCCGGCATCGGACGCGATCACGAGATGCGACGCAGCTTCGCCTTCCTCACCTCGGAAAATTATTTCTCGCTCATGGGCACCCGGCCGTTTCGCGGACGGTTTTACAATAACAAAGAATGCAAACCGAACGCCAACATTCCTGTCGTCGTCGCTAGCTACGGCTTCTGGAAACGGATGGGCGGCCGAGAAGATTTTGTCGGCAGCACCCTGCAAGTCAACGGCCAGCCTTACACTGTCATCGGCATTGCTCCGGACGGATTTAGCGGCGCCAACATCTTAATCGCACCCGATATCTGGCTGCCGTTCGGCACCCGTTCTCAACTCGGATCCGCGTTCGGCGATTCGGAGGTAACGCACGACCTGATGAATCCAAAAAATTATGCCTTCAATCTCACCGGCCGAATGCGGCCTGGCCTGACCATTGAAACCGCGAAGCCGCGTCTGCCAGTCCTGGCACAGCGGCTCACCGCGATTCAACCTCAGGACAGCGAAGGCGCGCGCGAATTACAGATTCAAACGCCGTCGCGTTTTAGCTTGAGCACACAACCGGAAGACGACGGTCCCATCACTCTAATCGCGACGTTACTCATGGCGATGGCCGGAGCAGTCTTGCTCATCGCCTGTTTAAATCTCGCCAACATGTTGCTGGCCCGCGGGACGGCGCGCTCGAAAGAGATCGCGGTTCGGCTCGCCGTCGGTGCCTCGCGGTGGCAGATCGTTCGGCAATTGCTTTGCGAAGGGTTGTTGCTGGCGCTTTGCGGCGGCGCCGTCGGCCTTGTTCTCAGCACCTGGTGCAACGATCTCCTGGTCCAGCAGTTCCTTCACTTGCTCGCTTCAACCAATTTTTCGCTCGTCGTTAAACTGCGTCCGGATGCGGCTGTGCTGACGATCACTTTTCTATTTTGTCTTGTTGCGACCATGCTCTTCAGCCTCGGTCCTGCGTTGAAGGCAACAAAGGCGGATCTGGTCAATGATCTCAAACAACAAGTCGGTGAGCCGGCGCGAATTGGCCGGGTCAGTCGTTTTTTCGCACCGCGACATATTTCGGTCATGATCCAGATCGCGCTCTCCCTCATGTTGCTCTTCTCTGCCGGATTATTTTTCAGGGGCGCGCTCAAGGCTGCTGGACTTAATCCAGGATTTGTCGCGGCCGGAGATTTAATCACCGAGTTTGATTTCAGTCTGATTAAGAAAGAACCAGCTGATTCGCGTCGAACAATTTTTGCCATGCTCCAGCGCGTGCGCGAGTTGCCGGGTGTGCACGCGACCGCTGTCGGCACGATGTTGCCCTATTCCGATTTTACCAACACGCGGCGGGTTCTTCGCGCGAAGGATATAATGCCCAACGATCCAAAGGCGCCGGACCCTAGTGTCAATTCACTCTTCACTGCCATAACGCCTGGTTACTGCGATTCCCTCGGTGTAAAGCTGCTGCGTGGCCGCGATTTCACCCAAGCCGACTGTGAGAACAAAGACGCACGCCGCGTCGCCATCATTGATGAGGAAATGGCGACGAAACTCTTCCCAAATGAGGATGCCGTTGGGCAGCACATTCGTTACACCCAACCGCCAAAGGACGGCGCGCCTAACGATTTAGAGATCGTCGGAGTCGTTAGTAAACATCGACACAGTGTCGACAACGAAACCCTTACTCGCCGGTTGTTTGTGCCGCTAGCGCAGGGTTACAACGGCCAGATTTACATGCATGTTCGGCTCAACAGCCTCGATCGGAATGTCGTAGTTGCATTTATCCCAACGCTTCGGCAAACGCTGCGCGAGGTCGATCCAGACCTTCCGCTATTGCAGGTGACGCCCTACGTCGATTTGATGGAAAGATCACCCAATCTTTGGATTATAAGGTTGGGCGCGATGCTGTTCGGCGCGTTTGGTTGCATCGCCTTGCTGCTCGCGGTGGTCGGCGTTTATGGCGTTAAGGCGTACGCCGTGGCTTGCCGGACACGGGAGATCGGTATTCGGATGGCTCTCGGCGCCCATCGCGGCGATGTTTTCGCCCTGATTATGCGCCAGGGCGCGCTGCAAACCGCTCTCGCCATCACGGTCGGACTCTTGCTTTCGCTCGGGATTGGTCGCGTCCTATCTCAGATCCTATACGGGGTCAGCCCAAGCGATCCATTTGCCTTGATCGTTTCCAGTTTAATGCTTGCCGTGGCCGCTCTGGTCGCCTGTTTCCTCCCCGCCCGCCGCGCTACCTCCATCAATCCGATCACGGCGCTGCGAACGGAATAAGGCACGTTAAAGGATTAAAGCGTGAAGGGTGAAGCGCGAATCGTCTGAGTTGGACGTTGGGCGTTTGCTTCTTCGTCATCCGTCATTGGACTGCCGCGCCGCAACCAGGTGAAGGCGGGTGCTTGGTCATTCAACCATGATCACCACTTTCCCTCGCGCGTGCCCTTCTTCTAAATAACGAAGTGCATCTGGGACCTCGCTCAACGATTTGTAAGTTCGGTCGATGACCGGCTTGATTTTGCCGGACTGCACCATGTCGGCGAGTAGTGTCAGGTCCTTGGTACTCGGGTCCGCCATCATCATGCCCATCTTCTGTTTTACGAACTTTGAATACACCGCAGCATCTAGTGCCTTAGCCAAACCTCCAAGGAAACCTTGCTCGTTGGCTCCTCCTCCGCCGATCAAGACGTAAATACCGTTGGGAGTCAACAAACGTCGGTACTCCGACAAAGAGTGGTTCCCCACGTTGTCTAAAATCACGTCGTAGTATTGGTCACCCTTAGTGAAATCCTCTTTGGTATAATCAATCACGTGATCGGCTCCAAGGGATCTAACCATTTCCAGATTTCGCGTACTGCATACGCCCGTTACTTCCGCGCCGAATGACTTGGCGATTTGCACGGCGAAGGTTCCTACCCCTCCGGATGCGCCGTTAATCAGCACTTTCTGTCCGGGTTGAACTTTTCCTTTGTCCCGCACACCCTGGAGAGCCGTGATGCCCGCGATGTTGAGGGAAGCCGCCTGTTCAAACGTAAGGCCAGCTGGCTTCGGCGCCACCGCCCCCACGGCACGTCGGCACACATACTCGGCAAACGCGCCGTCTCTTCCACCGAACACTTCATCGCCAGGCTTGAACTGCGACACATTCTTGCCAACCGCCTCAACCGTTCCGGCAAAATCAACGCCGAGCTGTATATCTTTTGGTTTACGCAGCCCGACGCCCATCGCCCGCATGACATAGGGCGTACCCTCAACGAAATGCCAGTCGTACGGGTTGACGGATACTGCGCGAATCTTGACCAGAATCTGATCATCCTGCGGGACCGGCTTTTCAACGTCTTCGAGTTTGAGATTTGCCAGGCCATAATCGCACCGAACGATCGCTTTCATCGGGTTCGCTGGTGCAGTCGTTTTGCCGCACTCGTTGGTCGATCGCCAATAGGCGACGAACACAAACAGAAATGCGGCTACCAACAGAACAAGAACAAGGCGAACAATCCACTTCAGTATTCGTTTCATAAGCGTGATTACAGGTAACGGAGGTTGTCGATAATGAACAAAAGTCTTAAGCGATTCCAGCCTGTGATTGGATCGGCGCGATCGGCCTCAGTCCAATAAAGAGCAGCCAAAAACTGAGGACCAATTCAAAAAGGGCCATCGGTGAATCGAAAATGTAATCGTTAACGATTTTGTTGAAGTCAGGAAAGATGAGATAAATGAACGCGCAGATTACGCACCAGGCGGACGCGATGACGCCAAAGATCGACAATCCTCGCGCGATATATCCCGACTTGAGCCACAACCAGGCGCAAACCGTGGCGGCCAATCCGAAGAACGGCAGGCCGACATAGTTAACGCTGCGCGTCTTTGGTGAAGTCTTCTTTGGTGTAATCGATAACGCGATCGGCGCCCAATGATTTTACAAGATCGACGTTGCGCGTGCGGCAGACACCGGTGACTTCCGCGCCCATCGCTTTCGCGATTTGCACCGCAAATGTGCCGACGCCGCCGGACGCGCCATTGATCAAAACTTTTTGGCCTGCCTGGACATGGCCGTGATTGCGCAACCCTTGCAACGCGGTGCTGGCAGCGACCCCGATGGTGGCGCCCTCTTCGAACGTGACTGTTGCCGGTTTCAGACAGGCGGCGCGATCTGCTTTTGCGCAAACGTACTGAGCGAGCGAGCCGTTCCGCGCACCGAAGACTTCGTCGCCAGGTTTGAACTGCGTGACGTTTTTGCCGACTGCCTCAACTGTTCCCCCGTAGTCAACGCCCAGTCGCGTGTTCTTGGGTTTGCGCAGCCCGCCACCCATCAAACGCGCAAGCCACATCCCGCGCACGAAATGTCCGTCGAGCGGATTTAGCGACGCCGCGCGAACTCTGATCAGGATCTGATCGTCAGCGGGAGTCGGCTTTTCCACGTCCTCAACCTTGAGGTTAACTACGCCGTACTCGCAGTAGACAACGGCTTTCATCAGCTGGCCCTGAAGAGTACGACTACAATCATTGGTCGATCTCCAGTAGGCGACAAAGATCATGATGACTGCTAAGAGCAATACAACCAGGACGGTGATTCCACTCCACTTAATAATCTTCTTTAATTTCATACGTTTAGTTAGAAAAACGCCGAACACCGAACGCTTAACATCCAACACCGAATATCACAGAGATATCTTCCGCATTGGGCGTTGGCCGTTGGCCGTTCGGTGTTGAGCGTTTGCTTCATCGGTTGATCGTTCTTGCCTACCGGTCAGCCGGTTCTGAAGAGTGCAATCACAATCATCGGTATCCGGGTGGGTTCAGTCCTTTGAACAGCAGCACAAAACTCACGACTAATTCGAACAAAGCCATCGGTGAATCGAAAATGTAATCGTTAACGATTTTGTTGAAGTCAGGAAAGATGAGATAAATGAACGCGCAGATTACGCACCAGGCGGACGCGATGACGCCAAAGATCGACAATCCTCGCGCGATATATCCCGACTTGAGCCACAACCAGGCGCAAACCGTGGCGGCCAATCCGAAGAACGGCAGGCCGACATAGTCGAGGGAATTGAGTGGAGCAACTAACCAGAGCATCACGAAGACAAGGCGGAACAGCGCACCAGCCAATGCGAGACCACGGTTCACCGGCGCGAAAATTACATAAAGGGCCGTGAGCAGAACAATGCCGCCGATGCCATATGTGATGAAACACGCGAGCGCCAACCTGAATCGCGTTTGGTGCGCGAGAATATTGTGAGCGGTCTCCACGGCGTTTCGCGGCACGATGAGCGGATCGAGCAATACATAGTTGCCGAAGACGACGAGGATGAATCCGAGGATACCGGCGATTCCCGCAACTTTGGCGGCGATGCGTTGTGAATTGTCGACGCTAGTTGTCATAGTTATTCAACGGTGATGACGATTTTTCCGCGGGCATGGCCGGTTTGGAGATATTTATAGGCGGCGGCGCTTTCGGTCAGCGGATAAGATTTGGTGATAGCGGGCACGGCCTTTCCGCTTTCTGCCAGATCACGAAGAATGCCGAGGTCTTTGGTGCTAAAGGTAACGCCAAAGCTGACAAACTTTTCTTTCGCAAATCTTGAACGGAGGAAGGCAGTGAATACGCCAACCACGTGCGACAAAGTTTCTTCGTGCAGTCCTGCACCACCGACCCCGGCCAATACGCAGATGCCGCCTGATTTGAGAACGCGCCGACGTTCCGCAAACGAGTGGTTATTCACGAGATCGTAGATTACATCGTAACGCTGCTCGCCTTTTGTGTAGTCCTCTTTGGTGTAGTCAATCACGTGATCTGCGCCTAACGACTTCACAAGATCGACATTCCCTGTGCTGCAGACGCCAGTTACTTCCGCGCCAAATATCTTGGCGATCTGGATAGCGAACGTTCCGACGCCTCCGGACGCTCCATTGATCAGGACATTGTCTCCCGCTTTGACATGCCCGGTGTCGCGCAGACCCTGCAAAGCAACGAGTGCGGTTGGGACCGAGGCAGCTTGTTCGAAACTGAGATTGCTCGGCTTGGAAACGACTGCTCCGTCACGCCTGACGCAAACGTATTGGGCGAGACAGCCCGCTCTTACGCCGAAGACTTCGTCGCCGGGCTTGAACTCAGTTACGTTCGCGCCGACCGCTTCCACGCTTCCGGCGAAATCAGATCCCGGAATAGTATTCTTCGGCTTACGAAGTCCAAAGACAAGCCGGCCGACACCACCTTGCAGCATGCCGCCGTCGAAAAATCTCAGAGAAACGGCGCGAACTCGGACGAGAATTTGATTGTCGTTAGGCGTCGGCTTTTCGACTTCTTCAAGTTTCAGGACGTCGTCAGGCGAACCGTATTCGCAGTAACGGATCGCTTTCATGCGTTCGGCGCCACTCGGAATGCTGCGACCGCAATTGTTTGTGGAGGTCCAGTAGACGAACTCGAACCAAGTGAAGAGAATGACAAGGATCGCGAGCGCGCTCCATTTCAGTATGCGTTTCCATTTCATGGACGTCGCCTACTCAACCATAACGACAACTTTTCCTCGCGCGTGGCCTTCTTCCATGTAGCGCACCGCATCCGCCGTCTGCTCCAATTTGTAGGTTCGATCGATGACCGGGCTGACTTTTCCCGACTGCATCAAATCGCGCAGAACGCCGAAGTCGCCTTCGGTCAGCTTCGCGATGTAGAAGACAAATTTTTCTTTGCTAAAGTTCGATCGAAACGCATTCCAAAAATTCCCAGCGATCCGTACCATCGTTTCCGGGTGTGCCCCGGCCCCTCCAATTCCGGCGAGGACGCAAATACCATTAGGCTTCAAGATGTTTCGGCGCTCTGAAAATCCATGATTGCCGACGAGATCGTAGATCATGTCGTAATGCTGATCGGTCTTGGTAAAGTCTTGCTTGGTGTAATCGATCACGTGATCCGCGCCGATCGATTTCACCAGATCGACATTGCGCGTGCTGCAAACACCAGTGACTTCCGCGCCGAACGCTTTTGCGATTTGGACCGCGAACGTTCCGACGCCGCCCGACGCGCCGTTGATCAAAACTTTTTGGCCTGCGTGAATGTGCCCCTTATCGCGGAGGCCTTGCAGCGCGGTGACTCCCGCCACTCCGACTGAGCCCGCTTGTTCGAATGTGATGTTGATCGGTTTCATCGCGATCGCGCGATCTGCTTTGACGCAAATGTACTCCGCCACCGCGCCGTCCTTCGCGCCGAAGACTTCATTACCGGTCTTGAAGTCCGTGACATTTTTTCCAACGGCTTCGACAACGCCGGCGAAATCGGTTCCGAATCGCGACGGCTTTTCCAGCTCGCGGAGCTGAAGGTTGTCGACGCCGTATTCGCAAGACAGGATAGCTTTCATGGGATTATTCGGCGCGTTTCGTTGGCAGTCGTTGCTGGAAGTCCAGTAGGCGATGAATAGCCACACGACGAGCCCAACAAAAATTACCAGCATGCTCCATTTGAGGATGCGTTTGATCGTCATGGCTTACCAAGTCAGGAAGTTTGCGTGACCAACGCGGGAACCTTCGCGCCCCGGATCAGCAGCCAGAGCATGATTGCCAATTCGGCGAAGAAGGCGGGCTGCAACCATTTAAAGGCCGCCTCGTAATAAAGCGGAGCAAAGATCGCGATGGCGCTGAGCACGACGTAGCCGAAACAGGCAACCATCAGCCAGATGCCGAGAACGCGCGGCAAAAATCTGGAGCGATAAACGAGCCAGCCAAACGGGAATAGCCACACGCCCCAGAAAATTTCGTCGATGAAAATTCCCTGCGTGTGCAGCTTGATAAAGAACATCCCCAAAGCGTCGCGCTGTGGTTTGTCGAAAACAGATAGGAATTCGGCGCCGCGAAAAAGGATGAGCGCGGCGATGTTGTTCAGCGTATCAAGAAATCCGATCGCCGCCGAAACTGAAACCAACGCCACCATCAACAGAGCCCAGATTTTGTTCACGCTGCTTAGGAGCCGATACAGCGCGACACCGAGACAGATAAAAATAACGTGACTGATCAGGTCTCCGAAGATCGCCAATCGAAACATCGTTTCGTGGGCGAGAATATTTTCGGCGGTGGCCGCGGCGTTGTCGCGAACGATGAGCTTGCCTGGCACGTAAAGCATAGCGAACGGCGCCACGAGGACCATTGACAGATAAATCGCGCCGGCGATGCGTGCTGCTTTGACAGTTGGATGCATGGTGTGCCTTGTCTCGCTGTGTTGCCTACTTGTTAGCCGGCAGCAGCCCGAGTTGTTGCATCATTGAAAGTTGATCAAATGCGGACCATTCCTCTTTGATTTTGTTATCGACGATGCGCCAGATGGTAATGCCAGCTAATTCCGCTTTCTTTCCCGTTGCCGGGAGCCCATTACCTGTGCCGGTGTTAGTTCCGCGCGCAATCCAGTAGATCGTGACCAAGTCGCCTTCCGCAATTAGCTTCTCAGGCACGATGACAACATCGGGAAACGCTTGGTGCCAGCCTTTCAGCGCCCCTTGGTCTTCTTCCAAGCCGACATCCCGATGGATGCCGTGATTAACGAAGTCTTTGGAATAAAGTTGTTCAGCAAGTTCGTATCGTCCCTGGCTAAGGAGCTCCTCGAATGCACGTTTCGCGATGACCTTGTTTTGTTCTTGTAAAGGCGACGCGAAGAGCGGCGTCGTAATCAATAGCGACCAAACGCTGACAGTTCTGATTATTCTCATGGGTTTCTTAGGTAGTAGTTGGATCCAGTGTTGGGTATCAAATAGGCCCTCGATAGCGGCGTTGCCGAACCGCCGCGGTGATAAAAAGCGCCGAGACGATCAATCCGATCCAAAGTCCCGGCGTCATTAGAAATCTTCCAGGAGTCAGTTGCGTCAGCAAGTCGATCGAAATACTGCGATGCATTTGGAAATCGAATGCCGTATCGCCCGCGCCGAAGAAGCGATTCTTCAGCATCGAGGTGAAGTAACTCGTGTTGAAGGTGACTTTTTCAAAAATGCCGATCGCGAGCGGCGGCAAAACGGCCCAGAGGAATGTTGCGCGCCGCGCCACTCCGGAAATCAACACGGCCCATCCGTAAATCGGCGCGTGCCAGAGCGCGATGACGATCAGGCCGTACAACAAAACTATCGATTGCCGGAAGAGGTTGAAGTTTGCCCAGGTCGTTCCCGCGAGACCGCTTGGCATCAGCACTGCGCTGCTGATAAGCAGCATGAAGAATTGAGTGGCAATGACGACCACGAAAATAATCGCCGGTAAAATCGCGAGCGGGATGATGGCCTTGGAAAGAACGGTCGTAAGGTCCGAGACCGGCAACGATTTCCAAAACAAGATGCTACGATCGCGCCGTTCGCCGTAAAGCGCATCGAGGCAGTAGAAAAAGCCGACGATAAAAGCAGTCAGAATGAGCATCACCGCCACAATGTTATAAGGCAGCTCGATGGCGGCACGACGACGAACTTCATCCAGTAGCATGGCGTTGCGTCTGCGTTCCGGCAGATATCCCGAGCTGATCAACGCTCCGAGAAGAAGCACCGCTGCGACGATTGCTGGCGCAATGTAGATCGACTTGTTCTCCCACAATTCGCGCAGAACCGACCAATAGAGCGGGCGAGTGACAATTCTTGTCTGCGACTCGTTAGGCAGCGCTGTAGCCAGAGTCGGCGAGCCCGGATTCGAAACGTTAGGTTCCATGTTCATTCGCTTTCATTATCGGTTAACGGTTATCGGCTAATAGTTATTAGATGCTGGATCACATCCCCTTCGGTCATTCGTCATTCCTTCGTCCTTCGTCATCCGTGCTTCGTCATTGGCGATGCCTCCTGTGGCTGCGTCTTCATCTCCGGGATCTGGCTTGGTCATCACCGCCACAAAAACATCCGCGATGCTCGGGGTGCGCGCATCACCAAGCGCGGCGAGCTGGTTGCGATCGATCCCATCGAACAGGAAAACGTTGCGCCCGAACACCTGCCGTTCCGAAATCGGCTTCAACGAGCGCGCATTTGCAACGTGATCCGGATGGACCATCACTTCAACGTAGCGCGATTCGAACTCCTCCATCGTGCACTGGCGAACGATCCGGCCGCGATTGATGAACATGAGATCGGTCAGAACATCCTGGACTTCCTCAACTTGATGCGTCGTCACCACGATGGTGCGATTATGATCGAAGTAGTCGTTCAGTAACGAATTGTAGAACTGCTTCCTATATAGGATGTCCAAGCCAAGAGTTGGCTCATCGAGCACCAGCAATTTCGCATCGATCGCCATAACCAGGGCGAGATGCAGTTGCGCCACCATTCCTTTTGATAACTCCCGCACCTTGCTCGTCCGCTTGATCGCGGTCTTGGCGAGAAACCCTTCCGCTTTCGCTCGATCGAATCGCGGATGGACTCCGGCGACGTAATCGAGCAACTGCGTAACCCGGATCCAGCGCGGCAACACTGCGACATCGGCAATGAATGAGACATCACGCATGAGTTCATCGCGCGCGTTCCACGGATCGCGTCCGAGGACATTTAACTGTCCTTCATATGAGGTGAGTCCGAGAATCGCGTTGAGCGCAGTCGTCTTGCCTGCGCCGTTAGGACCGATGATTCCCAAGATACGTCCTTCTTCGACACGCAAATCCATGCCGTCGATCGCGACCGTAGTTCCGAAAACCTTGCGCAACCCGCGTGCTTCTATCGTCGCCATAACGTCATCCCTCTTTGTTGTAGCGGCCGCCGTCTCCGGCGGCAGAACTACTATTGTCGCGGCGTCCGCCGCGGCGGACGCCGCGACTACCGCTGCCTCCGCGCGATAAATCCGGCAGTCCGCCTTGGACCGCCCGTGCGATTGAAGCCTCGCCGTGGCGAGTTTGGTCCGCCCGTCCGGCTCGGTCCGCCCGCCCGGCTCGGACTTCAGCCATGCGCGAGGGTAGAGTCATTAGTATCAGTGCAAACGAAATCATTGTTTACCGTTCCTTCCTTTTTGGTGCTGTGGCTGCGCGCATTAATTCTTCTGGCGTAATTCCGAGCCGCTCAATCGTTGCTGCTACTCGCGGCCATTCTTCGGCCAAAAATTTTTCCCGTTCGCCCTTCAGGAGCCGATTGCGCGCACCCGCATTAACGAACATGCCAAGGCCACGCCTGGTTTCGACCAGCTGGCCATCGACCAGTTCCTGATAGGCTTTGAGAACAGTGAGCGGATTGACGCGGTAGTCGGCCGCGACGTTCCGGACCGACGGCAAGGGATCACCTTCGTTAAGCGCCCCGTCGAGAATCATAGCGACGACATGATCCCGGAGTTGTCGATAAATGGGCTGGCGGTCATTCCATTCACGGTTCATTCTGCTGGTATTGTGTTATACATAACTATAACACCATCGCACTGGCAAGCATTTTTTTTTAGTTTTTTTTGACCGCGGATAACGCGGATCTAAACGAACGAGGAATCTCCGATTTGTTGGACAAGCGCGTCGCTGGCCAATCTTCTGTAGCGGCGGTCTATGACCGTCGAGCGTTTCCGCATTTGCGTAGCCGGTGTAATCCGCGGCTAACTTCTCCCGGCGAGAGTAACCAGCCGCTTGCTCGCGTACTCCTTGGCGATAACCTCAGCCCATGGCGCATTCCGTGTCGGATCACCTGCACGTGATGATCGCGGACTACGACCGGTTCATCCGGACAGTGATTCCGCATTACGAAACGATGCGCGCTGTGCAGCTCGAATTGCTCGCTCGCTGTCTGCCGTCTGACGGACGTGTCATCGATCTCGGTGGCGGCACCGGCGCACTCGCCAGGGCGGTGGCGGAAAAATTTCCAGCGGCTTGTGTGGAAATCTGGGACACGGATCCGGCGATGCTCGAAGTAGCGCAGGAACGTTGCGCCGCGTTCGGCGACCGTGTGCATTTGATCGAACGTTCCTTTGCCGAACCGCTATCTGCCTGCGATGCCGTGGTTGCTTGTATTGCGCTCCATCACGTCAAGGACATGGCGGAAAAAGGGAAAATCTACGCCAACGTCTTTCGGGCGTTGCGCCCCGGCGGAATTTTCGCCAACGCCGATTGCGTGATGAGCGAGACGTCGGCCGTGCGCGCGGCCTCGTATGAAGGCTGGGCAAAATTCATGGAAGAACAGGGACTCTCTCCGGCGGAGACGCAGCAGCAATTCGCGGAATGGGCGAATGAAGACTACTACCCGCCGCTTGCGACTGAATTGCGGCTGCTCGCCGAAGCCGGTTTTGCAGAACCCGATTGCTTTTGGCGAACGGCCCCATTCACCGTCTTCGGCGGCGTGCGATCGTGAAGCCGTTAAAGTGGATTGAGACTAGGGATTCGGATCACATGCCGGTCTTGTGTTGGACCGAAACCATCCAACTGACGCCGAACCGATCCTGCAGCATTCCGAATCTGGGGGCCCAAAATGTCTTCTCTAGAGGCGTGACAACAAGACCGTTCTGAGCCAGTGCAGCAAAAATATTCTCAGCCTGCACTATATCAGGTACGGTGATCGAAAGCGAGAAGCCGTCGAAATTTTGGTCACCCTCGCATTGGCCGTCCGATACCATGAACGTTGTTTTCCCAATTCGAACGCTGGCATGCATGACTTTATCATCGAAACAATCCGGCAGCCCCTGCGGCTCTGGACTTTCTTTAAAACGCACGAGGCGCTCGATCTTCGCGCCAATGGCAGTGCCGTAAAATTCGAGAGCCTCTTCACACCGACCGCCAAAGAAAAGATAAGGTTGAACCAAGATGTTGGAGTCCGATGTCGACATGATCCGAGATGACGCACATTTGGTCGAAGGTCAATTGCCAGCTTGCGTAGTCGTCCCGCTCTGTCGGGGCGTCTGGACGCAAATTCACGGCGACAGAGCGTGGCTGCAGGGTAAACGCCTATGAAACCGTTCCTCTAGGAACGATGACCGTACGGATGTGGTCGGTGAACCGCTCCAACCCATCCAAGGCTGAGTTGATCTGGGCGGCGTCGAGATCGACGTGGTGAAGCGTCCCTGCCGGGAAACTGAGTTTTCCGCTGCGCGCCGGGTCCCATAAGAGCGGTAGTTCCGACGCGAGATGATCGGAGACGCCGATGACCTCGGCTTCCTTATTAATAAGATTGGGGTAGGGGCGGAGCGACAGGGATTCTTTACTCAAGGCAACCATGATGGCGCGGCCGTGAATGGCAAGACACCGGACAGCGTATTGCATCATCGCGGTAGCGCCGACTAATTCGATCGCAATGTCGACGCCTCTTCCGCTGGTTGCGTTCATGATTTGTTCAACCGGATCGGCGGCAGTCGCGTCGATTGGAACGCCGCCAAGCGCGGCAGCGGTCGCCAGTTTGGCTGGATTGATGTCGACGACATAGATCGTTCCGCAATCGAATGTGCGCGCGAGTTGCAATGCTGAATATCCCAATCCGCCGAAACCAAAGATTACAATCGAATCGCCGGATTTAACTCGCGCTTTGTTCAATGCGTGAAAGGCGGTTGCGGACGAACACATCATAATTGCACCAACCTCAAGTGGAACTTCATCGGGGAGAACAAAGACACTGCGACTAGGCACTTTGATGAACTCGGCGTAACCGCCGTCACGATCTTTGCCGATCATCTGCACCTGGGCGCAGAATTGTTCATTGCCGCGAAGGCAGAAATCGCAAGCGCCACAGCTAACGAGATAGTGGATACAAACGCGATCGCCCGGTGAAGCGTGAGTCACCTGTTCACCAACAGCTTCGACCCGACCGGCGACTTCGTGCCCAAGCGTGACAGGCAAAGTATCGATCGAAGATATGCCGGCGCGATAATGTGCATCGGAATGGCAGATCCCACAGGCGGCGACGCGGACTAAAACTTCAGACGCACCGATTTCCGGAACTGCGATTTCGACATCTTCCAGGGCTTTGCCGAACTGCCTCAGGCGGACGGCTTTCATAGGAGCAAACGCTCAACGTTGAACGTTCAACGCTCAACTCCGAAGGTGTTCGCGAGCGGGCGTCCAAGTAGCAGGTGGAGCGTGACGCCGCTGAGTGCGGCCGTAACTTCCATTTGCAGCCGGAGGCCGAACATCAAACTTGTCCTTACGATTGAGCGATGGACGCTGGGCGTTGAGCGTCGGACGTTTGCTTTATCGATGCGTTTCAACGCTCCTGATCGGCGCCGAAAAATCGTTGCGCTAATAACATACCGATCGCCATCGCGGGCACGAAGAGCAGTGCTTCGATTCGCAGCGTGCCTAGATTAGCAAGCGCAGGTCCAGGGCAGAAGCCGCCTAAGCCCCATCCAACGCCGAAAATCACGGCGCCGATTATTAGTTGGCGATCAATCGGCGACGATGCGGTCGATGGTAGTTTGAGATTTTGGTTTTGAAAACGGCGCAAGATCAGCATTCCGAGCCCGTAGACGCCGACCGCGCCGGCCATGACGAAGAGCAGCGCCGGATCCCAAGAGCCGAAGATATCGAGGAACCCGATGACGCGGCCAGGATCGGTCATGCCCGAGACCGCGAGGCCCGTTCCAAACAGCGCGCCGGCTAGGAAAATGAGAAAGAATCGTCCCGCCTTCATAAGACCGCCCGGTTATATATAAGGACGGTCACCATCGCGACGCCCACAAAGATGAGGGTGGCGGCGATGGAATCCTTCGCGCCCGTTCCGACGCCGCAAACTCCGTGACCGCTAGTGCACCCGCCGCCTATACGCGTCCCAAGGCCGACCAACAAGCCGGCAAGGCCCATGACGACAAGCGGGCGCATTGGTCGAAAAAGCGCGGCACTATCCCAAAGCAAAAAACTCAGCGCAGCCCCGCCAATCAAGCCCAGCAAGAACAAGAATCTCCATTTCTTGTCGGGCGTGGCTGGAATGAGAAGTCGACCGAACACCCCTGAGATGCCAGGAATTTTCCCGCTCAAGGCGGTAGCGAGCAGACTGCCGAGACCGATCAGGATTCCACCGGTCAAAGCGTGCCAGAGAGTGTAGTCGGCCATCAGTTGGAATAACGTTCAACGCCCAATTCAGAAGCTTAGCGAGGCGTGTCCCAGATGCTTTCGCTCGTCACTAGACACTTAAACCAATCACAAGTTGGATCTACTTTGTCTCGGCGAGAGGGGCTGGGGTTGCTGCCAGATCGGAGTTCCAGATATCTGTCCCGCACTTCCACTTGCCGTCAGCCTGTTTTTCCCAGACCTCGACGTATTTACCCTTGTCAGTTGCCGGCTTGCCGCTGGCGTCGTTCATGGTGAACTCATAGGTGCCGTTAACGAAACCGAGATCGCCGGATTTCGCGATTTCGACTTTGGTCGCTTTCCAACTAATAACCAGACCCGGGCTGGCAAGAAGATCGCCCCAAAGCTTCTTGATCGCGTCTTTTGTGGTCGCAATTGGCGCGTTTGGTGGCAACACGCTGGCATCATTGGAGTAGTAAGCGATTGTTTTCTCTAGATCCTTGCTCGCTGCGGCCTTTGACCAGGCGTCATCTGCGCCACGAAGAGCTTGTTCGGCCTTGGAGTCGCCGGCCAGGCAGACGGCGGCTGCGGTAAGGCCCAGTGTTAAAGCAATTAAGAGTGTTCTCGGTTTCATAGAAGCGATCAAAGACCCGCCGCGGGGTTGGCGTCAAATCTTTTGTTGCGCTGCAGCTGAGGCGGCAAACGCTCAACGTCCAACGTCCAACACTCAAGCTCCAACTAAGAGAGCGTAGAATCCTCGAAATGATATTGACGTCTTCGGCCGCTTCTGCCGGAATCGCAGGATGATGAGAACTAGAATCGCAGTAGTTATTGTGGCGCTGTCAGTTATGGCGGCTGCAGCTTGTTTTGCGGCCAATCCGCAAATGGGCACTTGGAAGCTCAACGAAGCGAGGTCGAAGTTGGCTCCGGACATGGGAAAAAATACAACCGTCGTTTATTCGGAGCAGAAAGACAAAATCAAGGTGACGATAGACGGTGTAGGTAAGGATGGGAAACCAAGGCACAGTGTCTGGGTCGGCAAATTTGACGGGAAAGCGTACCCAGTGAAGGGAAACAACATCCCTGTTAACTCTATTGCCTACCGAGTGATCAACGATCGAACTAACGAAGTCACGGCCATGAAGGACGGCAAGCTAATGTGGTCGGGAAAGATAGAGGTTGCAGCGGATGGTAAATCGCGCACGGCCACGATTAACGGAACCGACGAGAACGGGAAGAAGTTCAAATCCAAGGCGGTCTACGATAAAGAGTAAAAGATAACTGTCGATTCCCCAGACACGACCGGCGCGGCCAAGAAAAACAACGAGTGCGATAAAAAAAACAGCTGCATCCTCACTGTCTGGAGACCAAAATAGTCGGCCTTTCGCTAACATGTAATTGAAGAACAAGACCATGGCGATGGCAGCTCCAAGCCGCGTCATTGTTCCAGTGAGAAGGGAAACCGCGGCAAACA
This sequence comes from Verrucomicrobiota bacterium, assembly GCA_003219175.1. Classification (GTDB taxonomy): domain Bacteria; phylum Verrucomicrobiota; class Verrucomicrobiia; order Chthoniobacterales; family UBA10450; genus AV69. Next base: position 24,877 of record QHPU01000012.1, read on the forward strand.
TTTCGCCGGTCATTATGAGGTAACTAAAGGTAGAAGCATGCGGTATGACTACTTGTTGCACGAAGTGGAGGTAGGGCGCGGAGGCGCGGCGCGTAGCTACGCCATGCAGGAAGTCCAGCATTTCGTTCGCGAACGGCGTGTCGCGCGTCAGTTTGCCGAGATCTGTTATAAACAGGATTACGCCGAGATAAATGCGCAGAATAACAAGTAACATCCGTGGGACATAACGAGACCCGGTTAGATCACGCTCCCTTCCTTTAACTGGCCCTGGCGTTGCCGATTCGAGCGCTCCGTTCATGGATCCGGTGCCGGACTGGCATTCATTTGCTCTTTAACTCGCAGAGCACATTGATGATGTTTCTCATCGGTGTTTCGATTTTCGAACCGGGTCTTTCATCCGTCGGAAGTGGCGGCGATACTGTCCGGGCGGAATTTTTAGGGCGCGCTGAAACACATTGCGCATCGAGTTCATGTTTCCGAAGCCACACTGGGCCGCAATCATCTCCATGGTATTCTGGCTTTCTTCCAGGCGGCGGCGCGCCGCTTCGACGCGCAGTCGCTCGACAAACTTTGCCGGCGTCGTTCTCATCTCTTTGGTGAAGACGCGGGCGAAATTCCGTGGACTCATGGCGACTCGTTGCGCCAATACCGGCACGGTGAGCGGTTGGTCCAAATGGTCGAGCACCCAACCTTCTAGCTCGCGCAACGGTTTTCGGTCGGTTCCTTGCAGCGAAAGCGCGGCGCTGAATTGCGATTGGCCGCCAGGACGTCGCAAATAGAGGACAAGATTACGAGCGACCTGCAGAGCCAGTTGCGAGCCATAGTCTTCTTCCACCAAGGCAAGCGCTAGGTCCATTCCAGCCGTGACTCCCGCTGAGGTGTAAATGTTTTCGTCGCGAACAAAGATTGGATCCGGATCCACATCGGTCCGTGGCGCGCATCTGATCAGAGTATCGCACCAATTCCAATGGGTGGTTGCGCGGCGGCCGTCAAGCAGACCCGCCCGCGCAAGGAGCATTGCTCCGGTGCAAACCGAACCAACCCGGCGGGTTCGTGCCGTGATTTTTTTTAACCAACGCACCGCGTCTCGATTCATTTTATTCTGCTCAATTACGTCGCCGCCAGCGACCAGCACGGTGTCGATTTTGCCGCGCACCTGCCGAAAAGTCTTGTCCGCGCTGAAGCGTAATCCGCAGTTGGCGATTAAAGATCGGCCCGCGGCAATGCTTACGACTTCGACTGAATAGATCGGAGGCGCGGCCGGATGATCTCGCAGATACATGTCGGATGCCCGTGCGAAAACTTGCAGCGGTCCGACGAGGTCGAGAATCTCCGTTCCGGATCCGGCCACAAACAAGATGCGCTTCGTAGCTCCCGCTCCGTTTAGATGCTTGTCACTCATCTTATCATCTTCCCGCTCTCGCACGAACCTTAGGACTTTTTATCAGCCGCAAGAAGTTTCTCCGGCGCAGCGTCGAACGTTTTCTTATCGTCGTCCGAGCAGAAGTAGTAGGTTTTGCCTTGGAAAACCGATTTCGGCGCAGTCTTAGGATCGACATCCATACCGCAGACCGGACAAAGGGGATGTTCGGCGGTGGAAACAGGGGTAGTGGCATAGACTTGGTTTGAATTGGGATTCATCCAACCTTGTCCTTGATACTCCATGTTGTAAGCCGTTTTGGTGGCGACTTCGCGGCCGTAGTACCGCTCGACGACACGCAAGGCAAGATCGATTCCAGATGACAGTCCGCCGGCCGTGGCAAGATTTCCGTTTTCGACGAAGCGCGCTCCGCGTTTGAGCTCGATCTTCGGGAAATGCATGGCAAAGGCCTCGAACGCGCCATGATAGGTGGTCGCGGTTTTGCCATCTAAAAGGCCGGTCTTGGCCAGAACGAATGCGCCGGTACAAACCGACATCGTGACGTCGGCATTTTTTGTCGCCTGACGAATCCATTCGAGTCGGCGCTGTCTTGTCTGAGACAGTGTAAAGCCGAAACGGATGATCGTTGCCGGCCATGACGTCGCGAAAAACTTCCCAGGGCCCGCAAAAATCGATTACGACCGCGCCTTGTGAAATAACGAACGCAACCGGAATCGGAGGCGACGGTTTCAACAGGTTGGAATTGCTTCCTTCGGAATCATTAGCGGACGCTGCGCTGGTGAGCGCGAAAAAAAGAAGTGCCGCGAGAAAGCCGACGTTTGTTGCGAGAGAAAGAAATTCTCTGCTTTTGATTACCAGCGGTGATGTTTTCATGCCCGCACTTTCCGGGATTTATGCATTGGCAGCAATGACAACAATCATCAAATTTCTGCCAGATGTCTTTCGCCCCTTTGAACCACTTGTTCCGAGTGACGGTCGGTTGCGCGGTCCAACGCCTACCGAAGGTCGCCACGCTCCAGATCGGAAAGAAGCGCATCCATCTCAACCGGCCCTCCGGATCGACTTCATTTCCCGCCGGTCACTTTCTGCACCAGCGCTTCGAATCGCGAGTCGCTGCGCAGATCGTCGAGCATTGGATCGACCTTGATGACGAAAAGATAATTGCTGTCGCCGCTTTGATAAGCGCGCTCCAGCTCAGCGATCGCGCGCTCCTTCTCGCCCAAGCCGAGATAAACCAGCGCGACCGCATACGGCGCGACATAACGCGACTTTGCCAGTTCGTTTAGTCGCGCGAGAACTTTCTGCGCTTCATCTTCTTGGCCTTTGCGCGCATAAGCCTGGCCGAGCATGCCCAGCGAATAGGGATCGCTATTCAAGTCGAATGCCTTTTGAAATTCCGGAATTGCATCGGCGAGACGTCCTTTGAATTGCAGAACCTCGCCGAGGTAATAATGCGCCAGGAAAAAATTCGGATCGATTTCCAATGTCTTGCGCGCCTGCGCCTCGGCTTCGTCGAACCGTCGCGCGCAAAAATACGTCCAAGCGAAATCGGCGTTGATGATAAGCGAAAGTGGATCGAGCTCGAGGGCGCGTTTTCCTTCGGCGATTGCCTGATCCAGGTGACCGAGCGTAAGGCGGCCAAGCATGAGCCAATGATGCGCCGTGGCGTAGTTCGGCTTTAGCTGAATTGCTCGTTCAAATTCGGCATTCCCACGCTCAAGATGCAGTTCAAGTTGGTCGAGCAAACCGGTCGAAGCATGCGCCTCGGCTAACGAATCGTCGAGCTCGAGCGCCTTCTTCACCGCAGCTCGCGCCGGCGGAATCGCTTCCTGGGTCGATGCGTTCCCGTAATTCGGAAGCAGCAGATACGAATCCGCCAGCCCAGCATACGCCAGTGCGTAATTTGGATCTTTCGCAATTGCTTGATTGAAATAATCAATCGCTTTCCGCAGATCGACTCCGGTCCGTTTGTTCCAGAAAAATCTACCCTTTAGATAAAGTTCGTACGCCTCCGGATTTTCGGTCGGCTTTTTCGCAATCGAACTTTTTTCCGAACCAGTGAGCGTTGCCTGCAGCGCTTGCGCAATGGCTTGCGCAATCTCGCTCTCGACCGCGAAAATATCCGTCAATTTGCGATCATAAGTATCGGCCCAAATGTGTTCGTCAGTCAGGGCATTGATCAATTGGACATTGACACGGACCTGATCGGCAACTCTCTGCACGCTGCCCTCGAGGATATTGGTGACCCCAAGTTGCTTGGCGATCTGCGGAAGATTTTCCGGGGCGCTCTTAAAGTGCTGCGTTGACGTGCGCGAAATCACTTTGAGGTCGGCGACCTTGGCCAGGCGCGTAAGAATTTCATCCTGCACGCCTTCGGTAAAATAAGCGTTATCTGGATCGCGACTGAGATTGTCGAAGGGCAGGACCGCGATCGACTTCGCAGGAGTCCGAGCCGGACCGGCGTCCTGTCGAGACGTGGAAGCGGTGTACCTTCCGAGGGAAAACAGACCAATCGAAACCGCGGCGCCAAGGATCACAACGTAGAGCCAGTTGTATTTCTTGGGCCGTGCGGACGCCGGTAGCGCATCAGCTGTCTCGGTGCGTCTGATTCCGTGTGCCGTGATCTCAAACATCCAGGCGAGAACAAGCGCGACCGGCAAACCGAGAATGATGAGCAGGACAAATAAACGAATGACCCAATTCGGAACATCGAAGACTGGAAAAACCTGTGCGATTCCCTGGGACAGCGCCCAGCCGCCGACAATGTAAGCGACCGCGACTTTATGAACGTTGCGCCGCCGTATTTCGGCGAAAAAGTTGTCGATCTTCAGGGTTTCGCCCCCGCTTTTATTCGATCAACCTTCTGCATTATCGCCTGGAAACGCGGCTCGTTCCTGACGCTGTCGTAAAGCCGATCGGTATTCCACCACAACATGGGATCCCGGTCTTCATAGGCTTTCTCGATCCAATCCAAAGCCTTTGCCTTTTCCCCCAGGCCGAGGTAGACCGACGCGGGCAACGCAGGCGAGACATATTGCTTTTTCGCTAACTCATCCAAATCGTGCAGCACCTGCTCTGCTTTAGCGCGGTCACCCCAGGCGGCATAGGCGTAACCTAGAGAAGCTTTGTACCACGGCAGATCGCCCAGCGTCGTGGCCTTTTCAAACTCCGCCTTAGCTTCAGGCAGATTCCCTTTCCATACCATGCACCAGCCCAGGCAGTGGTGAGCTACGGCAGCGTTAGGATCCAACTCCAAAGTTTTGCGAATTTGCGGAATCGCGTCGTCGTACCGGCGCGCCCAATAATAAAAGAACGCCAGATCGGTATTGAAGAGACTATTTAGTGGATCGAGTTCCAGCGCCTTCTTTCCCGCCGCGATCGACTCGTCATGCCGACCCATTTCCCCGAAGGTCCAACCATATTGATCATAAACCGGCGCGAGATTGGGATTTAGTTCCACTGCGCGGTCGAGTTGCTTCTGGGAGCCGTGCGGATCCAGGACGCAGAAGAGAGCCGTCCCCATGGCTAAATACGCTTCCGCAAGATTCGGGTCGAGTGCGAGCGCCTTTTGCGCAGATTCCATTTCCTTGGCCCATCCTTCTCTTCCCGGCAGTGTCTGTCCTCCAGCCCAGCCGTAGGTATCGGCCAGTCCGCAATAGGCCAGGGCGAAGTCCGGATCCAATTGCAGCGCCTGCTCGAAATAGTGGATCGCATTGGTCCAGCCGACGCGCGTGAACTTGTAAAAATGGTAACGGCCTAACAGGTAAAGACGATGTGCTTCCGGGTTTTCGGTTGGCTTCTTGGTTAGCGCGCGTGATTCATCGATACCTAGCTGCACTTGGAGCGCCTGAACCACGCGTTGGGCGACATCAGTTTCCACGGCGAAGATGTCTTTCATGTCGCGGTCGTAGGTTTCCGACCAAATATGAAATCCATCGGCTACATTGATGAGCTGAGCGGTAATCCGAAGTTTGTCGCCGGCTTTGCGCACGCTGCCTTCCAGCACGGCGCTGACGTGCAGTTGCTGGCCGACTTTGCGGAAAATGTCTTCCTCATTATTCCCTTTGAAAGCGAACGATGAACTGCGCCCCGGCACGCGCAGGCCTCTTACTTTCGTCAGCGCATTGAGCAATTCTTCCGTCATCCCATCACTCAAGTATTCGTCGTTTTTGTCAGCGCTCATGTTCACGAACGGCAGAACGGCGATACTTTTCTGTGGGATCGCGGAACCGATAGGGGATGATTCCGGCACGGTGTCTTTCTGACGAGAAAGGGCGTCCTTCCGTTCGGCCTCGGCGTCTTTCTTACGGGCAAGTGCGTCCTGCAATTCATCGGTAATCTTCTTCGCGACTTGGCCCTTAATGGTGTCAGCGAAAGACGAAGGTGATGGGATGGCCGGAACCTGAGGTGGTGATGTCACCTGGCTTTTTCGGAGCGACCGCAGGATCGCAGGCGCAAAAATGACCGACACTATGGCA
>QHPU01000013.1 GCA_003219175.1 Verrucomicrobiota bacterium
AAGCACGAGCGCAACACCGATCAACGGGGCCCACACCATCGGTTTTTTCAAGGTGTTCGCTAAGCTTTGAACAATAAGGGAACTGACGCGTTGCCCTTCACTACGTGTTGTATGTTGGTGATGTATTTCGAGCAGAACGAGCGTGAGCGGAATCATCGTGACCGCCGATAAGGTCGTTGCGAGGGCAATCGAGACGAGACTTGATGGCCCAAACAACCCTTGAAATATCGGCGGACCGAAAAAGCCGACCGATGGAAAACTGGCGAGGTTGGCCTGTAGTGTCGCTTCACCGAGGGAATGATGCAAAAGCCGCGTGCTGATAAGCACCACTGCGAGGAACAGTCCAACAAAGGCAACAAGCAGCGCGAGGGCATAAGAACCCTCGCTCAGCAATTCGTCTCGAGGCGTCTTAACTGTCGCCACAAACATCATTGCTGGGAAGGCATAATCCAGCACCAAGTCATTCAAACCCGCGACCTGATCAGCATCGAATTTTTTGGCATGCCCAGCGAAATACCCCAGTCCCAACACAAAAAACACGGGCAAGAGAACAGCTAAGGCCGTGAGAGTCATTGTAGCTGGCGTTTCCAAACCCTATCGAATCAGTAACCCCAGGAAACCGGGAAGTGAAATGGAAGCAGCTGGGGCCAGTCCTAACTTTTTGCGAATACGAGCGAAGCTTTTGCCCAGTAGCCAGTTATCGCCCTCTATGAAGCCCCGGAAGGGACGTTTGTCTGAATACGTCGGGGCGCAGCAGCGTCTATTATTTCAACTGCTACACCTGAAATGAAAATGAAACTTTCTACCGTTGCGCTCGCGGCGGTGCTCTTTGTCGGGCTTTCGCCAACTTCTTCTTCTGCACAAGTCGGCATATCGATTGGGATCGCGCCACCCCCGATACCGATTTATACGCAGCCGTATCCCCCAGGCCCAGGCTATATTTGGACTCCGGGCTACTGGGCTTACGATTCCGGTTATTACTGGGTCCCTGGCACCTGGATCCTTCCGCCGCGCGTCGGATTCCTATGGACCCCCGGATACTGGGGCTACAATGGCAGCAATTATTTCTTCAACGAGGGCTACTGGGGTCCGACCGTCGGGTTCTATGGCGGAATCAATTACGGCTACGGTTACGGGGGACAAGGCTACTACGGCGGACGATGGGTCGGCAATGCGTTCCGCTATAACAGGGCCGTGACCCGGGTAAACACAAGTGTGATTCACAACACATACGTCAACAAACAGGTCGTCAGGAATACCGGCAGCCGTGCCAGCTTTAACGGACCCGGCGGCACAACAGCCAAGGCCACCGCCCAGGAAGAAATGGCATCGAAGGCGGAGCACATCTCAGCTACGTCGGCACAGCAGTCACGCGTGGAGGCGGCGAAAAACAATCCAGATTTGCACGTTGCTAATAATCAGGGGAAGCCTAAAGCCGAAGCGATCAAGGCATTCGACCGTAATAATCAAACGCAGACTGGTGCCGGGAATGAAAAAAGCAAAGCCGGCCAGGAAGCGGCTAAGGGCAATTCCGCCTTCGGCCACGAACAAGGCGACGCGGCGACCCGCACAACCGGCTCGCGAAACAACGCCCACGGCAAGACAGAGTCAGCTGACGCACATGCTTCGGACGGAAAAAAGGCGGCGCTGCATGACAGTGGCACAAAGCAGTCGAAATCCAAGAGCCATGGTAGCGATGTGGCGAGTGCTCATCACACTTCACGGCACGCGCAAGTAACGTCGCATCCGCCGCACCAAGCAGTGGTCCGGCAGGGCGGACCCGCCGGAAGCACTAAGGGCAAGGGCCAAGTCGCGCAATCCGGGAAAAAGAAAAAGAAATCCCAGAACGAAGGGCCAGGCGGCGGGCATTAGTAGACGGCGCGCATTGAGACTACCTGCGAGCGCGCTGAGTTATCAGTTATCCGTTAACTGGAAAAAGCTGACGGGGTCGCGTCTTAACTCCAAACTCCGAAAGTCTTCGCGAGCATGAGTTTTGAACTCGTTTGCTGCCCACGCTCACTCGCTCCTTATCACTCGCACTGCCAGTGCTTGCGCGACCTACCCTAGCTGCGTTGCCGTCTACCCGCACGATTCCCAATCGCGACGTGTTTTATGTCGCGCGACCCACGCGCTCCATTCCGTTCATACGCAGATACTCCACCATCTGCCCGTAGTGATCGCGATCTTTTCTAGCGCTTCGCGCGTGAAGGAATCGTTTCATATCTTCGCGCGGGCAAAGCTCGTCGGTCGATCGCCAACAAGATCGCCCTTCCTACTGGAGTAGTATGTTCAACGACAATGCTTGTGGTGGATGCTTTTTATCGCCAGGTGTGTTTCCTGCTTTTTTGGGCTAGAGATGCGCCACTTCCTCCCCGTTGTCATCGCGCTCCAATGCATACACCTTGCCACCGCGGGCACGTTGCCTCTCACCGGGAAGGACATCGTCCTAATGCTGCGAATGGGATATTCGACCGAGGACGTTGTGCGTGAACTCGAAGCCAAGCATTTCGTTGGTCCACTGGACGCAAATTCTGAAGCAGAAATCCGGGACCTAAATGGATCATCGAACCTTCTGGATACCTTGAAGAGCGGTCGGTTGAACGCCACCAAGGAAGAAGTAGCTCAAGCGGAGCAGAAGAGCGCTGCGGCAAGCGCGGAGGCAGAAGGTCAACAGCAACCGACGTCGCAGAGCGGAGGTGTCGGAAAGCGCCGCTCCGGGCCGAACCAAAATCGCGAAGCGAAACCGCATGCGGAAAAATCGCAGACCGTGGACCTCGAAATCGGTCAACCACTGAATCTCCGAGAGTTCAATGGTCCAAACGTTCGGCTAATCGTTAACGGGATAGAAATGTCCGAGATCGTAATCACCCTGGTTCACCCTCGCCGGATGGGAATTGTCGAGGGCCGGAATGTCTCGTCCGGGTACAACCTCTCTGCAGCACCGGGGCAGACTAGTATCAGAATCAAGAAGGAGAACAACAGCCTGGTCTACCAATGGGGTCGAACCAAAGTAGTGTATCTTGACACAATCGATACCCCTCAAAATCACGTAAGGCTTGGCGTAATCTCGGAATAGCTGGATCACCCGTCGAGGGTTTCGACAACGTTACTTTTACTCCGGCTCGGCTAGTGCGGAAGAGAGCTCGCCACGCAAGTCAGAGGTCAGAGATCACAGGGTCAGAGATCTTAACTATTCGGCGTTTGACCGACTAACTCGAGTCAGCTCATCGAGGGCTCGCAGCATCAGATAGTGAAGGATAACCAAAAAGCTCATAAAGTTCTTTCGTCCGATTATTTAAGTTCATCCCAGCGTTTCCGCCATTGCGCCAGCCCTAATCACTTGCCATGATGAATAGCGGCTGCATTTCGAAATCGGTGTAGAGTGGGCGCAGGCGCTCCTTGTTATAGTATTTGTCCACGTTGACCGTTTTCTTGCTACTAGTCACCACTTCAATCGGCATGTTGTCATAGCGCCCGTTCTTCAAGACGACGAGGCGGCCATAGAGGCCATGCAAAATGAGATCGAGGGCGAGGTTGCCGTACGCCATCGGCACAATCGAATCAATCGCGTCGGGATCGCCGCCACGCACCATGTAGCCAAGACGCTGGTTGATGGTCTGAATCGGCTTGCCCTTGTTGTATTTGGCAGAGCGCTCTTTGAGTTCTGCCGAGACCAGGTCGCCGATGCCGCCGAGCTTAACGTGCCCATATGCGTCGGTCGTTTTGTCGGAAAACACCATCTCGCCGCCTTCGAACATTGCCCCTTCCGAAACAATGACGACTGAATATTGGCTCGGATGGCGCGCGCGATCGGCGGACAACAATTCAGTCAGATGTTCCATGTCGAATTTGTACTCGGGGATGACGCACCGATTCGCCGCGCCCGCCATCGTCGGCAGCATGGCGGTGAACCCCGCGTACCGTCCGAACACCTCCATAACGAGAAATCGTTCGTGAGATCCAGCCGACGTCCGGAGGCGATTCGACAATTCTATGGTCCGGCTGACGCAAGTGCTAAAGCCGATGCAATAATCGGTGCCCGGCACGTCATTGTCCATGGTCTTTGGAATCGCGACAATCTTGACGCCTTCCCTGGACAAGCGGGTCGCAAACGAAAGCGTGTCGTCTCCGCCGATCGGAATCAGATAGTCAATGCCGAGCCAATCCAGGTTCTTGATGACTTCCGAAGTGAGATCGTTTTTGTCTTGGTTGAACGTTGCGCGCAACGGCTCAGGCACATCTTCTTTTTTCACTGCCAACGGGTTTGTCCGCGAGGTATGCAGAAACGTGCCGCCGGTGCGGCCCGCACGATGGACGATCTCTTCTGTCAGGATTTGATAGTGCTTACTGTTATCGGCATGCTCATCGCGCACGATGCTGATCGCGCCAAGCCAGCCACGACGGATGCCGACGACCTGATAGCCCTCGCGCAGGGCGCGAATGGTGACGGCTCGGATCGCCGGATTCAGCCCCGGCACATCCCCGCCGCCGGTCAGAATACCGACTACGCCCTTCTTGGTGGCGATGTTGGGCATACTCCATTTAACCTTGAGGGATTTCCAACAAGTTCAAATTGGACCTACACCCGCGTCGGGTCAGCGAAGGGCTGTCGTGAGGAAGCTTCTTCTCGTCGGAAAAATATGGCCAATGCTGAGCTAAAACAGGCCGAGCACTTTGAGGACGATGATGATGACGACAATGACTCCGATGATGTAGAAGATGTTTCTATTCACGGCTTGTCCCATAACACGCAAAACGCCTGGTGGCGAGTATATCTCGACCTACCAGGCGTTTAATTTTCTAAGCTTGGACGTTAAGCGCCAAGCAAGTTGAGTTCTTAGTCGCGGTCTGTGACGATTACCTTGTCAACCAGCATGTCGTCCCCACTTTTCATGTAGTGAACGCGAACCTTCGAATCTTTTCTGATTTTCGAGGGCTCAATTACCCGTCCGTCCGCGGTCTGATACGTGACCGTTTTGCTGAACTTGTAGTGGACAGGTTCTCCTGCCTCGGTCTTCAGCATTATCGTCTGGCCCGGAGTGAAGTCGGTGACGGTGCCGAGACTTTCGGTCGTCGTGGTCGTGGTTTCAGTTGCTCCAGTGCTTCCCGTCGCCATGGTGGTGGAAGACGAGGATGTTTGTCCGTAAGCCACCCAACCCATGAGGGCGGTAGCAAACGTGACACTAAGGAATAATTTAATCATACTAAACTTTCTATTTTACCAAGTTGCTGCAGAGATCGCAGCTAAAGGCTATCTGGTTCGTGCTTCCGAAGAATCGGCAAACCAGGTAAGTAAATGGATGCGGCAGTTATTTAATAACTGCCAATAAAAGCTCTCGCGCAAGTTAAATGATTTTAATACTTTTAATATTATAGGAATTAGCATTTGCGGCTGTAGCTTGTGACTTGAAAGATCTGATCGAACTCGAAATGGAAGCGGCAGCCAGACAAAGGAGCGAGATTTATTTCATACGACACAAAGCCTCGAGACGTCGAGCTGTGCTTTTCCGCCAGCTTCGCGCATCAGCAACGAATCAGATCTGCGATCTTAAGCAGCTGACGCTCGGCAACACCTACATCACTCAAGAACTCTTCTCAGGACAACGGTTGTTGAAAGGGTTGGCACCTTAGAACTGCAGGGGAAGCAACGACAAGGCACCGGGGTCACATAAGGGTTGCATTGATTTGACGGACAGTGGGCTAAGGGTCAAAACCCGAAAGGAAGCCCACATGAAGACACAGTTAAGTAAGCCCGCTCGGGGCAAAGCGAGATACACCGAAGAGTACAAGAAGGAGGCGCTGGAGTTATGGCGTGCCAGCGGCCGTAGCGCAGCGAGGGTCGCAGCTGAGCTGGGGATCCGGCCGCCGCTGCTCTATCGCTGGGCGCAGTTGGAGCGCGGGTCCAAGTCATCCCAGAGCGAGTGCAAACCTGGGCGAAGCATCGCAGAACTGGAAGGGGAGATCCGGCGCTTACGTGCTGAGAACGCTAAACTTTTAGAGCAGCGTGAAGTCCTAAAAAAATCTCTGGGCATCCTCTCCGAAGTGCCGCCCAGAGGTATGCCCGAATCCAACAGATGAGCGGCCAACACAAGGTGGCGTGGTTGTGCGAAGCGCTGCTGGTCTCGCGCAGCGGCTATTACGACTGGGCGAAGCGTCGTCATCAGCCTCCAGCTCGAGAAGTGGAGAACACCAAGTTACGTCAACGGATCCGTGAGGAGTTTGAGCGCAGCCGTCAAACCTATGGCAGCCCGCGACTGGCGCAGGCGTTGGGCTGTCCTGGTCGTCGTAATCGCATCGCTCGGCTTATGCGCCTAGAGCGCCTCTTTGCCCGTCAATGTTCCAAGTATCGGGTGGCAACCACCGACAGCCGCCACGGTGGACCGATCGCTCCCAACCGTGTCCGAGCCCTGGTGCTACGTCGACCTAACCAGCTCTGGACAACCGATGCTACCTGCATACTTACCGCTCAGGGCTGGTTATACCTGGTTGCCGTTTTGGATGTCTTTAGCCGGCGTGTCGTCGGTTGGGCCATGAGCCAACTTCTCGATGCCCCGCTGGTTATCGCGGCATTGCGCATGGCTCTTAACCAACGTCACTACTCTCAAAACCTCATCCTCCACTCTGATCGCGGAGCCCAATTCGCTAGTGCCGCCTACCGCCAGGTGCTTGCTAAACATGGCCTAACCGCCTCCATGAGCCGAAAAGGTAACTGCTACGACAACGCTTTTATCGAGTCCTTCTTTAGCACTCTCAAATACGAACTGATCTACCATCATCGCTTCGGCAGCTTCGCCCAAGCTCGTACCGCCATCTTCGACTACATTGAAACCTTCTACAACCGCATCAGACTCCACTCCAGTCTTGCCTATCAAAGCCCAATCAGTTTTGAATCCCAACTAAAACAAATAGACCAAAGGAATTGATCCCCTCCTAACTGTCCGAAAAACCAGGGCAAGCGCACATCTAAACATTTGACATTTGCCGCCGGAGCGGCGTCGAGGGTTTAAAGTGCTCAGATCCGTATGAAGCTATCATTCAAGCCCAAGGAAATTGACGATCATGTCCTTAAACTAACGGTTGGCTTGATCGCGTTGAGTCTGGCTAACCTGACTGCGTGGTTGTCCGCTGGCTCGATTGGATCGATCAGCGCCTCGTATTACGAGGGCGGTTGGGCCCGCGATTTCTTTATCGGGTTCCTGTTCGCAATCAGTTCGTTCCTGTTTGCCTACAACGGAGACAGCTCCGCTGAAATGATACTGAGCAAGATCGCCGCGGTGGCCGGGCTCGGGGTAGCCCTTTTTCCCTGTCGCTGTGATCAACCTCCAAACATCGTTACCTACGTTCATTATACTTCCGCCGCGATCATGTTCGCGGTGTTGGCGTGTTTGTGCGTCATCTTTTACCAGCGCGCCCGCGCCAAAGGTCACCGTGAGGCGATGTGGAGATCTTATATATACGCGGTCTGCGCAATCACGATCGTCCTGGTTATCGCGGTCTTGGGGATCGACAATTTCACCGGCGGCCATCTCGGCTCAAAACTGCCGCGACTGACTTTCTACGGGGAGTGTGCCGGCCTGGTCGCATTTGGAATTTCGTGGTTGGTGGCCAGCAGGGCCCTTCCCTTGATCACCACGCCGACCGAGCGGGTTTCGCTTCTTCCGGTCAGAAGAAGTTGAGCGGAGGAAGCAGGCCGGGTCGCGTCTTAAACATTTGACATTTCTGCGAAGGGAAAGGCCTCGGAGTTCTTAGTTATCTGTTATCAGATTTTAACCGCCCTCGGAGATGTCGTTGCTAGATGAGGGTCAACTCGCAAACGAGCGGGAAGAGCGAAGAGCAGAGGGCAGAGGGCAGAGATCAGTTCGCCGCGGCAGCCTTGGCGCGAGCGCGCCGATTGCAGGCGGCACGCATAGCTTTCATCTCAGCGCGCAGCACCACCATTCGCGTAGCGACGCCTTTGTACTTCTTCGTCGTTCCTGTGACTGTCCGGTTGACGGCGCCCTGGTTCACAAGGCCTTGCAGTTTTTCATACGCACGCAAACGCAGCATCTCTTCGCCGCCACTAGCCGCATTTCGCTCCCGCAAATTAAGGAGCATAGTTTCGAACAAGGGCTTGAATTCGAAAGAGGCCTTCGACGAAAGCACAGCGATCAGCTCCTCGGTAATGCAGTCTGGCGCCCGACGTGTAAAAGAGAAAGCAGATCGTTTAGACATCAAAGATTATCGCACAGATCCTGGAAATAGCGACCGAGGATAGCAAGGGTCAGAGCTAAGTACTGACACACAGGGAAGAAAAAGAAAACACCGAACACCGAATGCAGAGAGCGAAGAGCAACACACTGGAGGTTAGCCGAATGCAGGAACGGCCTCCGCCAGACGATAGCTGGCCGTGGGCGCTGCGGAACAACCCGACGTGCCGTCTCTCCGTCGTAGTTTGTCGGCAAAGCTTTCCAGGTCACGTGGCTCTCGCAAAGTAAGGCCTTCTGTGGTGGTGGCTGCTTCGCCATGGCCGAAATGGGCGGAAGTTTGTCCGAATGACTAGTTCAACAACTGTTGACCAGCGACGAAGTAGAAGAGTTAATGAAAAGATGAATTTAACTAAAGGCGGCAATCTTTGCCAACCGTCTACGGAACGATCGCTCATTGCTTCGGAGCGGACTGGAACTTTAGGGAGGCTTCTTCATCCGATGAAACTATGCGTCGCTCTGACGTTGACATTCTCCGTTCCCGGCTTCTCCCAGGTCATAGGTCCGCCACCCCGGCCGGCACCTTCACCTACTTGGACCGAACTAAATCTTTCTTTCGCGCCCTCAGCTCGCCTCTCGGCTTCTATGGCTTTTGATCCGGTGAGTGGGAAGTTAATTCTTTTCGGTGGTTTCGATGGGAACAAGTTCCTCTCCGATACGTGGACTTTTGATGGACAATCCTGGACCAAGGTGGCAGTTGCTCAACCTCCGCGTGGACGCACAGTCGCAGGGATGGCTTACGATGCGGTAAGCAAGAAGGTGGTCCTCTTCGGGGGATGGATGGGAACTGCCGTTCTGGGAGATACCTGGCTTTGGGATGGCGCTACGATGACGTGGACGAGAGCGCATCCGTTACATTCTCCTTTGGCGGCCGCAGGGGTAATGCTCTTTCGCGATCCCAATGGAGCGGTCGATGAGTTTGGAGGATGGGATCCTCATCACAATCCAAAGCTTTATTACGGCGATATGTGGCAATGGAATGGTTCGGACTGGGTGCAACTGCATCCGCCCACCGTGCCATATGCTCGCGCTTACGCGACTGTCGGCGTAAATGAAATTACCAATCAAGTCGTTATGTTCGGTGGTTTGACCGAAAACATCGACTCAAGGAATACCTGGGTATATGACGGTGTCACTTGGACGATGCAGCCACATCAGCTTCAGCCCCCTGATGTCGCCTATGGCGCAGCGATGTTTTCACAGACATTTAATGGCGTGGTACAGTTCGGAGGGACAGCTGCTGGCATAAGCAAGTCCTCCAGCTGGCTATGGGTTGGCTACGCTTGGAAGTTACTGCCTATAACCGAGCCTCCTTTGCCGCGGTGGGGAGCCGCGACCGCATACGATCCGCTTCTCGGTCACGCAGTGCTCTTTGGAGGCGCGTATCGCGGGACAATGCTAAATGATACGTGGGAGCTAACGGAATAGGGCAAAGCTGACGACCGCTCCGCCGGGATAGGTGCTTGTGCTGGTCAGAGTCAGCAGTTCTCTTCCTACCTTTGTCAGAGAGCCGCCGACATCGCAGGAACGCGCCAGGCTACGGAGCGACAAGTAATTGAGGGTTGAGAGAATTCTTATGGGGAGGTTGAGGGTTGATGGTTGAGCGTTGAGGGTCTCGTTGAAAAAGTTGAGAGCATAAAAACTCCGTGGAGCCATGCTCCTTTACGGAGTTGAGGGTCGATTGGGATTGACGGGGAGGCACTAAGAAGTTGAGGGTGTCCGAGCCCGCTTCCTGCTCGGAGGTGCATCCAGGCCAGAGGGGACTGGCGGTAGTTGAGGGTTGAGGGCAAGGGAAATTAGAAAGTAGAAAGAAGGGGAAGGCAGACGAAGCGTTGAGTCGTTGAAGCGCTCGCCATGGGACAGCCCCGAAGCCTTTCGGCGTTAAAGAGTTGAAGCGAACAAACGCTTACCTCCGACAGTTGTCGCGAGTATTTCGAAAGGGCGGAAAGCAGCGAGGCGGCAGCCGCATTGCGTAGCAGATGCGAAAAGACTAAGCAGGCGACGACGCCAACCGCTGACCGGTACATGGCTTCACTGAATTCTTGTGGGAAGGTGCTGACGAAAGCTCGGCTCCTTCCACGGCGGCTCGACTCATCTCGTTAAATTTATGAATATCTGTAGTTATGTGAATCAATCTGTTGCCGCGCTTCTCCTGGCTAGTTCTCTCTGCCTTGCCGGCTGCTCCACCGCGAGGGATGTGCACACGGCGTCTAATTCACAGTTAGAGACCCGACGAAATGAGATAAATCGCAAGATCGCGGAGGATGACTTTGGTCTTTCCTTTGGCCTAACGCGTTGGGTTAGTCATGCGACTGAAAAGAACAAAGTTCTGAAAGAGAAAGAGCAGATAGACGCCGAATTATTGCGCCGGCGGCGATCAGCGAACGTTGGAATCACGCGGAGCCCACACGTTGCGGCTAATGCGACCGCTTCCTCAACAGATAACCTGCCGGAACCCCCAGGCGAGGGCACTTCGACACCTGCGCCGTCAGATTCGCAATTTCCCACAGCCAAGCGAGTGCCGAACAAACCCGGGTTTGTCTTCAGTCCCTCCGACCCATCTAAATATGTCGACGTGAGTGGCTATCCTTCTGGCAGCAAGGCCAAAGACCCGTATTCGGGAAAAATTTTCACTGTCCCATAATCGCAAAGGTTTCCGGTAAATGGTCCGAGCCGGACTGGCGGCTGAAGAAGTTGAGGTGTCCGAGGCGGACTAGCGT
>QHPU01000014.1 GCA_003219175.1 Verrucomicrobiota bacterium
AAATTTGCTGAGTGTTGTTGGGTCATTTTGCTTTCTCCCGAAGAGATCTTAGTTTTCCCAAGCCGTACGGCTAGAACGGTTTCCACTTTGGTTGCGATTGCCTGCGTATCGGTAGCACGGTTAGCCGCGGCTGGATTCGCGCAGAGCACAGATCAGAGTGAATCCAGGGCGAGATCGATATCACTTCCGGGCATCGGGTATCATCGCACTCTGGCCAGGCCGGCGCCGGAAGGAGAAGGCCCGACCGGTGAAATAGTGATCGAGCCGGAGCGCGCCCAAGCTGAGTTGCCGGAGCCGGTGATGCCGTCTACGCGCAGCAGCTTCCTCGCGAAATGGAAAAAGATAAGGGGCGCCAGCGGGTATCGCATTGATGTTTCAACCAGTCGCAGCTTTGACAATTACGTGGATCGCTACCGTGATCTGGATTCAGGTAATGTAACCAGCAGTGTTATCACCGGACTTCAGCCCGGAATAAAATACTATTATCGTGTACGGCCTTATAACGCTGGCTGGGTAGGCGGCAATTCAGACACGATGTCGGCCACGACAGCTAATACTAGTTCGGGGCTCGTGATCAATCCTGTTTTCGACGGGTCGATTGTGAGTAACCCTAACGCAAACGCCATCGAGACGATGATCATTACAGCGATCGGGTCTTATCAGTCGCTCTTCAGTGATCCCATTACGGTATCGATTTATTTCCGCTATTCGAATGTATCGCCGCGTGGCGATCCACTCGGCGATGCCGTCGCACAGAGTGCCTATATCATTTATCACGTGAACTGGGCCAGTTACATCAGCAGCCTCAAGGCCGACGGGACCACTCAGAACGACACCAGTGCAAACGCAAGTCTCCCTTCCAGTCCATTATCGAGCAACATCATTACTTCGAGCGCGGCCGGGCGAGCAATCCGTTTGAACACGCCTCCGGGAATGTTCGCAAATGGGACGGTGGGCGCGGGTGGTCAGTATGACGGGATTGTGACGCTCAATTCAAGCCAGCCGTTGCAGTTTATGCGACCGATTGCGTCGAGCAATTATGATGCGCGCACAGCTACCGAACATGAGATCGACGAGGTCCTCGGCCTCGGTTCTCACCTCGACAGGATGACCAGCGATCTGCGACCGCAGGACTTATTCAGCTGGTCCAACTACGGCGTACGCAACACGAGCTTGAGCGGCTCGCGATATTTTTCGATTGATGGCGGTCTAAGGGACATCGTTGACTTCAATCAGGATCCCAGTGGTGATCTTGGCGACTGGTTTAGCCCAGTTTGTCCGCCGCCGTTCCTGTATGTGCAGTATGCGACCGGATGTAGGGGAGTCAGTCCAGATATCGGTGAGTTATCGCCGGAAGCAGTGAACCTCGATGTGATTGGCTACAATTTAACTATGCCTGCCGGCCCTACCAACATTTCCACGCGGGTGCAGGCTGGTACAGGCGACCATGTCCTGATCGTTGGCTTTATCATTGGCGGGACCGGTCCCAAGCAGATACTGGTACGTGCGCTCGGGCCGACCCTCACACGGTTCAACGTCACTGGGGTAATGGCAGACCCGTTCCTTAGCTTGTTCGATGGAAGCGGGAATGTCCTTTGGAACAACGATAATTGGAAAGACTCACAGCAAGCGGCGATTCAAGCGACAGGGCTTGCACCGCCGAATGATTTCGAATCCGCCATCCTAAGAATCCTGCAACCGGGCAATTATACTGCAATCTGCTCTGGCAAAAACAACACTACCGGCGTAGCGCTCCTGGAGGTCTATGATATCGCGACCGGTACCACATCGCACCTAAGCAATATCTCGAGTCGGGGCTTTGTGCAGACCGATGCGAACGTGATGATTGCCGGCCTGACTGTGCAGTCGAGCGATAAGCAGGTCATCGTGCGCGTGCTTGGGCCGACGCTGACCAACTACGGGATCGCCGATGCTCTTCAGGATCCAACCTTGGAGTTGCGTAACGGCAATGGAACGCTCCTCGCCTTCAACGATAATTGGAGGACGTCGCAGGAACCCGAGATTACCGTTAGTGGTTATGCGCCGCCAAACGACTTCGAACCGGCCATTACGCGGCTGTTGTCGCCGGGTAGCTACACCACAATTGTGCGCGGGGTGAATAACGCCACAGGCGTAGCGCTTGTGGAAGTTTACACCTTAAACTAATCAAGTGTCTTTGCAAACTACCAGCCCGATAGACCTAACCAGGCGCTGCAGCCAACGGCTGGCCGTTGTACTGAGAAAGTTGAGGGTTGAGAGATGATGGTTGAGAGTCAAGCAAAGCTCGTTCTCGTTAGGTGCGGCTGAGATTGAGCTCGTTAGACCTCATGCGCGGCGCACCCTTTGCTCTATTGCCGGTATTGGCTGTTTTCGCTGGCTGCTCAGGCCTCCGGCTACACGAGCAGCCGTCACTTGTTCTGGACGGTATTCCCATCTATGGCAGCGTGGAGAAGATCCCAGAGCCAACGCTTCGGGCAGCGATTGTTCTCGACCGAAGTTTGCTCACCAGCCCGGCAAGCAAGATTTATTTGATCGACGTTGTGAGTCGCGCGGAGCTTCATGTTTACCATACGCCGCGCAACCCACGGTGGAAAGAATACCAAATATACAAACGCGTCGCCGGCGAATGGCGCGTCCAAGAACGCGTGGTCGGCGGTTCAATTCGATTTCCCTGAAGTCTAACCAATCGATGATAGTCCACCCAGCCACTTGCGTTACGCCTGCAATGAAATCCACGCTTTTGCTTCAATGTGACTGGGTGGCTTATCTTGTTCTCGTTAGGCAAGCCGATGTCCAGTCCCGTATGTTATGAAAGTAAATCGAGTCCTCGAAACCTCGCTATATGCACAGGACCTTAACGCAGCCGAACTCTTTTACACAAGGGTATTGGGATTAGAGGTGTATTCCCGGGTGGAGGGCCGTCATGTGTTCTTTCGATGCGGATCGGCAATGTTGCTAGTGTTCAATCCAGACAAGACAGAGCAAGAAGAGGATTGGCACGGTTGCCGTGGGAGAGGCCATGTCGCTTGGGCGATGTCATCACACGACTTAGATGCGTGGCGGCAATGGCTAAGGGCGGCAGGTGTTCCCATTTATTCGGAGGTTTCCTGGCCTAATGGAGGACATTCTCTATATTTTCGTGATCCCGCAGACAACAGCTTGGAGTTAGCAACTCTGCCGACTTGGGGAATGGCGGAAGATGCCTAACCAAGCGATGCAGCGAACCGCGAAACGACACAGGAGAACTCAGAAATGACATCCACTAGAGACGTTCTAAACCACCATCTAAAGGCCTTTGAACGGGGCGACCTAAAAGGGGTCCTGTCCGATTATGCGCCGGACGTCGTTTTCTTCACAGGGGGCAAGGCATTCAAGGGCATTGACGCGATCAGGTCGTTGTTCGAGGCCTTGATCGCCGAGTTTGGAAAACCCCGGGGCCACATTCCAGATGAAGCAGCAGTTGGTCGAAGGCGATTACGCCTATATTTTGTGGACGGCCGAGACTGCCGACAACGCTTACGAGCTGGCTACGGACACGTTCGTGGTGCGGGAAGGCAGGATTGTGGCCCAGTCATTCACCGCTAAGATTACACCGAAGAATTAAGAAAACACGCAGTGAGGTGGCGCCCGCGCCTAACCAGCCGATGCCATTTCCCACTCGAGCGGCCACTAATCTTGGGTCTCTTTAGGGCATTGGATTGAAGGGCACAAATAGGAGGAACTAATGGAAGCCAAGGTTGATCTTTATAATAGCTCGTACGGCAACTACGCGCTCAGTGCGTACAGTGAGATTCGGTTCGAAACCTATGGCGAGGACTATGGCCAGACCAGCTGGGTTACGACGGCGGAGTCTAATGAGATACCGAAGCTACTCCAACTGTCGTCCAGCTCCACGGTGCTGGAAATCGGATGCGGTTCCGGTGGTTACGCCGTACATCTCGCGAAGCACATCGGCTGCCAGGTGTTGGGACTCGATATAAATGCCGACGGCGTACGCAACGCAAAGGCACTGGCTGAAAAGGACAAGCTCGGTGTCCGCGTGAAGTTTGAACAATGCGATGTGTCGCAGCGTCTCCCCCTCGAAGATAATGCGTTCGATGCCATTTATTCTAATGATGTTCTGTGCCATGTCCCGCGGCGCGGCCAAATTCTTAGTGATCTGCGGCGCGTGCTTAAGCCCGGTGGACGACTTTTATTCAGCGACGCCTTGATTGTCGGGGGACTTCTTTCGAACGAAGAAATTGCGACCCGAAGCTCTATTGGAATGTATTTCTTCAGTCCACCAGGTGAAAATGAACGATTAATCAAACAATCCGGGCTTAATCTGATTGAGGCACGCGATACTACGGACAGCGCCGCTCTACTGTCAAAACGTTGGCATGATGCGCGCGAAAAGAGAAAGGCCGCCTTGGTCGCCACTGAAGGCGAGGCAAATTTCGCCGGCGTACAGCGGTTCCTGGAATGCGTCCATACCTTGACCGCAGAGAAACGCCTGCTTCGGTTTCTATATATTGCAGTAAAATAGGAGTCCTAACTTCGCGCTTCCGCAGCGCCTAGTTTTTCTTTGACACTGGCGAAACGCTCCTGTTACACGAAAGTAGTGACTTGCCGCTGCCTCTTATACATACTCATTATGGCTTTTCTTGTCACGGGCTCTGCCAAACTAAGCCATGCTTTTAGCTTCGTCGACGATTTCGTCGTCTATGTGGGCGACCGGTCCGATCCGAGCGACTTCGATCCCTATTTCGACCAGCCTAAAATCCACCGCCAACCACGCTATTACGAATCAACGAGCAAGAAGCGAAAAGGCAACAAGGTGTTCAAGACGACGAGGGTGAAGGACCAATACGGTCGCAAACGCATTCGCGAACGATCTCGATTTCACGTTGGTGAACCACACCGGCCGAAGCTTTGAAGGTCTCTATATCACCTCAACTGACAACAAGGATTGGGACGCAAATCTCCTTATTAACAGAGAAGTGCTGGTCGCTGGGGGAAAGATCCGGGTGCGCTTCAAGCATGACGCAAAATCTCCAACCTGGGATTTCAATCTCGTGGACAACGAGGGACTCTCAGTGACCTTCTCTAAGGTAAGGCTGGCAGGTGTTGACACCGTCACGTTAAAGGACATTCACGGACAGTTCACTGCGGAGATTGAGTAGGTCGCAATCTACGGATCGTAATTCCTCACTCATTGACGCGTCGTCTAACTAAGCGCTGGAGCCAAGCAGGGGCCGTTATTCTGGGAAAGTTGAGGGTTGAGAGATGGTAGTTGAGAGTAAAGCAAAGCACGCTGCCGCCAGGGTGGCTGAGCTTGTGCTCGTTAGACGAAGGCTTTTACAACGCGCAACGTAACAAAACAATATGTCCAAACTGGTTATTGCACTCGTTATTGCCGTGGCAGTCGGCGGACCGGTTGTCGCGTCTCAAGAGACCGATGTGATGGCGCCGGTGCGCCAGTTCGTCGATGCCTTCAACAAAGGGGACACTAAAATGGTCCAGGCTGCTTGCGCTGATGAAACTTTCATCATCGACGATTTTCCACCTCACGAGTGGCGGGGATCAGGAGCCACCTCAAATTGGTTTCAT
Source organism: Verrucomicrobiota bacterium (assembly GCA_003219175.1). Lineage (GTDB taxonomy): Bacteria > Verrucomicrobiota > Verrucomicrobiia > Chthoniobacterales > UBA10450 > AV69. The sequence goes on from QHPU01000014.1 coordinate 5,590, forward strand.
GATTTAACCGCTATGGGGAAGAAGTACGACATGTCCGATGCGTTCGTAACTCTGGGGAAGCAGCGCCGGCTTCACATCTCAGGCGTATGTGGTCGTGCCAGTTAACTTGCGGTATCAGGAAAAACGGCACTCAATCAAGACGACTGGGTGGATGACTCTGGCGCTGCACAAGGGCATAGAGGGTTGGCGAATTTCCGCATGGGCATGGACATGGGGCTGATAATTGAGCGCACGTCAGAATAGACCGGCGTCTAACCAGACGACGCAGCGAACTTCGAAGGCATTCGCGAGCAGGCGGCCGCGACAAGTGGTTGAAGAGTTTAAGATAGCTTGCTCCCGCCGCCGGTGGCTGAACTTGTTCTCGGTAGGCAACGCACCGTAGAATCTCCCACAATGCGACCAGGCGGAATCTTTGAGACGGTCTTGTACGCAGAGGATTTAGCTGCTGCGGAGCGATTTTATCGTGACGCGGTAGGATTGGAAGTCATCGGACGTGGTGATTTGTGGGTGGTATTCCGGTGCGGTGGTGGCGTTCTCCTCATCTTTGATCCTCACAAGAGCGGCGCACCCGACAGAGATGTTCCTTCCCACGGGGCTTCAGGCGCCGGACACATTGCGTTCGGTGCCAAGGCAGAGGATCTCGCTGCATGGAGGCAGCAGTTGCGTAAAGCTGGCGTATCTATCGAACAGGAAGTGGATTGGGACGAGGGCGGTCGTTCAATTTATTTTCGTGACCCGGCGGGCAACGTTGTCGAACTGGCTCCTCCAACGATATGGGGTGGCGGTTGGGAATTTTGACTCGGATGAGACAGCCGCCTAATCAGACCTGCCGTTTCGACAGGCTCAAGGTCCAGAGCGAAGCCGAAGGGCAGCCAATGCCTAGCCGGTGCGATTCCTTCCTTTTTGATGATTAAAACAATTCCAGAGATAGCCAGGCGCGCTCTCGCTAGGCGCGGCTGAGCTTGTTCTCGTTAGATGCTCGTGCCTGCCGTGAAAGTTCTAGCCATCGCGGTTTCTGCTACGTGTCTTGCATTCCGTTGCCCCGCCCGCTCTCGTCAGGCGTGGTTCAGCTTTGTCTCGTTAGGCGTTGCTCGCCGCACTGCCATTTAATCTATGAACCTAAAACTAACTGACAAGACAGCCCTGGTCTCGGGCTCCACCAAAGGAATTGGATTTGCCATCGCCACCGGGCTGGCCGGCGAAGGCGCACGAGTCATCGTGAACGGTCGTTCGGAGAAAGCGGTCGCTGAAGCGAAGGAGCAGATTCGTCAGACCGTGCCTGATGCCAAGGTTGAAGGCTTCGCGGGCGATCTCTCCACAGCGGCAACGACGGAGACGCTGCTCCAGCGGTTCTCGCTCGTGGACATTCTCGTGAACAACCTCGGCATTTTCGAGCCAAAGCCGTTTGAGGATATTCCCGATGAAGATTGGCGGCGGTTCTTCGAGGTCAACGTGCTCAGCGGCGTGCGCTTGAGCCGTGCGTATCTGCCCGGCATGAAGCAGCGGAATTGGGGACGCATCGTCTTCATCAGCAGCGAGAGCGCGATCAATACCCCCGCCGAGATGATCCATTATGGCATGACGAAGACCGCGCAGCTTGCCGTTTCGCGCGGCCTTGCCCAATCGTGTGCCGGCACAGCCGTCACCGTGAACGCGGTGTTGCCCGGTCCAACACGTTCCGCCGGTGTGGAAGAATTTGCGGCACAGCTTAGCGGCGGAATACCTTTTGCAGAATTTGAAACGGAGTTTTTCAAGACGATCCGTCCGTCTTCACTCCTGAAGCGGTTCGCGACGACTGAAGAGGTGGCCAATCTAGTGACTTACGTGTGCAGCCCACTGTCCGCCGCGACCAACGGTGCCGCCCTCCGGGTGGATGGTGGAGTGGTTCAAGCGTGCTTCTGATGATGACCGCAACGCCTGATCATGCGCTGCAGCGAACCCGGCCATCGCGCTCTGGTTGCAATCCGCCTTCCGCAGGCCGGGTCGGTGAGCTTGGGTCGTTAGACGGGTGTCGCGACCCAGGCGGCCATTAGTTTATGCCCAAGGAATACGTCAATCCGAATAGTCTGTTCCCGAGCATGCAGCACGGGTTTTCCCAAGTCGTCGTCGCGAGCGGCCGAAAGATGGTGTTCATCTCGGGACAAACGGCTTGGGACATTAGAAAGAAAATTGTCGGCGGAGATAGCCTTCTTGAGCAGGCACGACAAGCATTGCGCAATGTTCAAGCAGCGATTGAAGCGGCCGGCGGCACTTTAAAAGACATCGTTTCGCTACGGATTTACATCGTGAATTATCAGCCTGAAAACGCCGAAGCGGTGAGTATCGCCCTGCAAGAATTCTTTTCGTCGGAAAATCCGCCGGCAAGTACCTGGATCGGCGTCTCAGCGTTGGCCGTTCCAGAATTTCTGATCGAGATTGAAGCGATAGCGGTGTTGGACTGACTAAGTAAGTTGAGGGTTGAAGGATGAGAGTTTTGCCAAGGGAGTGTCATGTACGCGATCAAAGCTGAGGTTAGCAATCCGCAGGCGAAGGCGTTCGTGTTCAAAGCGCAGAAGACGATGTATGGCGGCAAGCACATCGCCAAAGGCGACACCGTCTTTATCTTTGCGAGCGAGAACGACGGCGGCCAAGGTCTTATTTCACGCGGAGTTGTTACCTTTGCTGAAGCGGTCCCCAAGAAACGCGGCATCGCCCGGCAAACGCCGCGCGTCAGCATCACCGTAAGGCGGACCGCGCTGGCGAAACGGCGTCTGGGACGCAGTGAACTGAAGCCTTTTAGCAACTGGAACGACGGCCGACCGGAGACCGAGCTTAATTTCAAATTCTATCGGCAGGCAACGAACAAGATAATTGGCATATCGGACGAAGCGAGCGCGTTCCTTCGCAGATTCTTTTAGGGCGGCGCTAAGAGAGTTGAGAGTCGAGAGATGTTGGTTGAGAGTAAAAGCGGCAACAGGCG
>QHPU01000015.1 GCA_003219175.1 Verrucomicrobiota bacterium
TACAGCAAGAAGGCGCGGCGAAATCAAGACTGCATGTAACCGAACTGACGGATACGACTGTCGTTAGGAAAAAAATTAATAGCCCGGTGGGAGAACCTCGATCGGCGGTTCGTCTTCCATCCAGGGGCGTTCCACGCGGCGGATGTGGCGAGGAGTAACGATTGGGGCATCTTCGAGATTGGGCACGGGAGGAGCGATGACCGTTTCTCCCGAAGGTAATCGCAGAACCCAATTGCCATTCCGGGTGGTTCCGACGACTCGGGCTGATTTGGAGCCGACGCGAATTGGCGGGAGGTAGCGAGCAGTGGACGATTTGGCGACGCGCTGATGTCGAGATTTTGTTGTCGTTTTAGATGCGGTGAAAGCATCGGGCTTTTTGGAGACGGCATGCTCGGAGGACCTGGGCGGCTCGTCGGCGGGAGTAGCTGCCGAGGAAGGTTCGTTCGCCGTAATCGCGGCGCGATCAGGCATGTTGGCTGGAGGCGATTCGGTTTTTTCTGCGGACGCAGATTCCGCACCGAGTGCCCCTTGATTGGTCTGCGAGGGGCCTTCTGCCGGCGTGGGCGGTTCAGCCATTCGATTGTTGACCGCTAACTGGGGTGGAGCGGAGCTCTTATCCACATTCGGGCTCGCAGAGCTCGCCTCTCCAAGTGCGTTCACCGGCGGAAACGGCGGCGAGGCCGACTGCTGTGCGACGCTGCCAGATTGTTCGGTATCGCCCGGCGAAGGGAGCGAAGCAGTATTCGTCTTATTGTTGACCGCGAGTTGCGGCGGCGGCGCGAGTTTTTCTGCCGTTTCGGCAGCTGCGGCGGGCGATGCGATTTGCGCCGGAGATTGCTGCGCGACTACAGCAGATTGTCCGGGCTCTTGATTTACGCTCGCCGGTGCCGCGGGCGATTCAGCAACAACGGCGGGCGATGAGGTTGTTTCCGGGACACCGACTAATACGCCTAACGGCTTCTGCTGCCGATTTGCCAGTCTCGGCGGCAAAAAGAATGCGCCAAGGGCTGCAAGAACAACGATCGCAGCAGCCAAAGCGAGAGCTGGAGCGACCCGTTTCTTCTCCACCTTCTGGGTCCCTGGAATCGCAGCCGGAGCAAAGCTGCGCGTAAAAGCCGTCCTGCGTTCCGCCTTTTGCAAACACGCGTGAATTCTTTCGGCAAACGCAGCAAGATCCTGGGGACGCTCTTCCGGATCGGTCCGAAGCATACTACTAACGAGATTTCGGACGAATCGCGAAACATCCGGAGCAGACAAGCGCGGGCCCGATTCGTTCGGTTCGGCCGCAGGTGGCGCACTGCCGGTCAGCAAGAACCACATGGTGGCGCCGAGCGAAAAAATGTCGGAGCGAACATCGAGCCCTCTGTTTTCTCGTTGTTCCGGACTGGCGAATTGCGGCGGCATCGACGGCACAAGCTCGCGGGTTTCACTTTCCTTTGAGCTCAACTTCACCGGCGGCAAACCGAAATTGCAGAGTTTGATTCCTGGCCAACCGCCATCTGCCGCTACGCCGGGGCGAATGATCAAATTCGCCGGCTGAATGGCACGAGGGGACACGCCGCGCTCTTCAGCCGCCGCCAGCGCATTCGCGACTTGGAATGCGATGCGTAAGACCGCGTCTGCCGGCATTGGCCCGTGCTCCTCGATCCATTCTTCGGCGGACTCACCTTCCACATATTCGGACACAAAAACCAAGTGGTCGTCTTCGGCGCCGGTGTCGAAAACTCTGGTGATGTTATCGTGATCAAATTTCCGCGCCGCTTGTGCGCTTTCTTCAAATCGGAGCCGCTCGCTTTCACTCAGACTGGTCAGAGGAATGAGCTGCATCGCAACCGTTCGCCCACTGTCGTAGCCGATTGCTTTGCAAGTAACGACGGGACCGTTGCGCCTGATCTCCCGCGGCGATCCATCGTCGTTCAAACAGACGGAATAGTTTTCGGAAAACATCTTATCCCCTAATCCCAGTTTACCGCGTAACTACTCTTTCGAGCAACCGCGCTGTGCCGGACGTAAACGTCGGGCAGGAGCTGCAGCGAATCAACCTCATAGCAGTCGCGGAGGATAATATTTTAACCGCTAAAAACACCAAAAGATGCGAAAAATTGTCAAAGCAGTGAGCCAGGTCTGGGGAGAAAGCTGCGAGAGCCAGCACATCTGTCCACTTCGCACCGGTTTAGGTGGCTACCCCGCTTGGATTCGAACCAAGAATAACGCCTCCAAAGGGCGCTGTGTTACCGTTACACCACGGGGTAAACCGGATTCACGATTTTCGATGCGGCAACGGAAGTTGCAACTCGCGCAGCGAAAAACTAGTGCGAGCAAGAATTGTAGGGCGGTCATCTTGGCCGCCAACAAAAAGCAATGGCGGCGAGGATCGCCGCCCTACAATCGCGTTGGTGAAGACTATTCTCCGTCGGGTTACTCGCTCGGCTTGGGCAAACGAATATCAACTGTGGTCCCGCTTCGGTAAACACTGGAGATGGAAATCTTTCCGCCGTGCGCCTCTACCACCGACCGCGCGATGGCGAGCCCGAGGCCGGTCCCGCTTGCCTTCCCGTGCGTTACGAAAGGCTCGAAAAGTCTTGGCAATATCTCGGGCGGAATGCCAACGCCGGTGTCGGAAATGCGCAACACAACTCGATCCTGCACCAGGTCAGTAGTGATGGTAAGGATCCCGCCGCCAATCATCGCTTCGCGTGAGTTCTTGATCAGGCTCGAGAGCATCCGGACGAAACGGGCGCGATCAATCTCGATGTTCCCGTCGTAACGAATGTGTTTAACGAAATGGATGTTCTTGCCCGGCAGGAGGCGCAGCGATTGTTGATTCAGTTCATCCAGCATCCCCCAAATGGAAACGATTTGTTTGTTGAGCTGGATCGAGCCTCGCGCGTAATCGAGAAGCTCCTGTGTCATGGCCAGCATTCCATCAACCGCCCCGTCGAGCATGCTGGTCAACTCGCGCAATCGCGGATCATTTGTTTCGCTCGCAATCAGATCAGAGCAGCAACGCACGATGCAGATCGGGTTCTTGAGATCGTGAATGATCGAGTTTGCCATCGACCCGACGAGACTGAGCCGTTCGTTGCGCATGATTTCAGTAATGAAGTACGAGTTCACGCTGCGCATGCGTTCGGTGATCGAACGCAGAAAGTTCATGTGCAACCGGCTGGGCGCGAGTTCCAGGATGTGCTGGAAAGTCTGCTCCTTAACCGCGCCAAGCAGAGTCGGCTCCGCTGCTGATGCCATCGCGGAATGCGGCTGACGGCTCAGAAGCGCATCTTCGCCGAAGAAGTTTCCGGTTTGAATGTAATCGAGCACTTCCTGACGGCCGCCTCGGCCTTGTTTGGAAATCTTGATTGAGCCTTCGCCAACCAAATAAAGCGAATCACCTAGATCGCCTTCCTTGAAAACGATGTCGCCGCACTTGAGTCGGAGGATGTTGACGTTGGGACGGATTCTTTCCAGGACTTTTTCACCGATGCCTTCAAAGAGCCGGTTTCGAGACAATTGCTCGAAAGCTTTTACAGGCGCTGGACTCATCGAAATTTTAGCCAGCCGCGGCGATATCTGTCGTGTCTGCTTTTGGCTGATCAGCTCCAGAAAGCAGCGACGTGACAACCGCCAGAATCTCAACCGGCGCGAACGGTTTCCCGACAAACCCGCTCAACCCATTGCTCATCATTCTCTCGAGACGGCTGTTATCGACGAATCCGGCCATCAAAACCACTTTCGCGGCGGGAGCGATTTGCCGAAGACGCTGGAAGGTCTCTTCGCCATCCATCAGCGGCATCGACAGGTCGGTCAGAACAAGATCGTAAGAAGGCCCACCGCGGCGGAAGAGGTCCACGCATTCAAAGCCGGACTGCGCGACCGCCACGTCATAGCCGGCATCCGTCAAAACGCTGTGCAACAACTCCAGCGCCATGGGTTCGTCGTCCACCACCAGGATGGAGTGCTTGTGTTCATTTGGCGCTCCTGCGATTAACGCTTCGGCGAAGGTTTGCTCCAGTTCGGGCGGCAGCATTCTTTTGCTGGTGGCACCGCCAGCTTGCGCGACCAACTGCGCCGTCACTTGTTCCGCGCGCTCAATGCTCGCACGCAACATCTCAAAATATTTTTCCGAACCCGGACTCCCTTCCCAAATATTCTCGATCAACGAGCTCGTTCCGGAAATGATCTGAATCAGGTTGTTTAGCTCATGGGCGACCTTCGACTTGTCGTCTCCCTGCAAATTTTGTTGGTTAGATTCACTCATTTATATAATAGGAGAGCTAAAGGTCAGGGTTTTGCTGCTAGCCGCGGTTAAAGGCCATCTAACCAACGCGAGCAGTTTAGATGCCCAAATCGCTGCCTGAATTGCAGAAACTTAGAGTGCGTGCCATCACCCGGACGAGATCGAATGTGGTATCTTCAGCCGCTCCGTGCGTAAGACAAAATCCAACCGGTGGGGCCGCCCTCGCCAAACCCCCAAAAATGGGTATGTTTTGGTTCCCTGTTTATGCCACAGCTGGAGATCAAAAAACTACGCGTCGCGATTGGCGAGAACGAGATCATCCGCGATCTCAGCCTCTCCGTTGGCGTGGGTGAGATGCATGCCGTCATGGGGCCAAACGGCTCGGGCAAAAGCACGCTGGCGAAGGTAATTGCCGGGCACCCCGATTACAAGGTCACCAGCGGCGAGGTGCTTATGGATGGCGAGAATTTGCTGGATCTCGACCCCGACGAACGCGCCCGTCGGGGTCTCTTTATGGCATTTCAATACCCCAGTGAAGTGCCGGGCGTGACGATTGCGAATTTTTTGCGCGCCGCTATTCAGTCGCGGCTCCCGGAAGGGGAAGAGCTCGAAGCAACTGATTACTATGCCAAGCTTTACGAAAAGATGGATCTGCTGGAAATCGATCGCGCCTTTACCTCGCGCGCGGTCAACGAGGGCTTCTCCGGCGGCGAAAAGAAGCGGTCCGAAATTTTGCAAATGGCCATGCTCGACCCGCGATACGCCGTTTTGGATGAAACCGATAGCGGCCTGGACATTGATGCTCTGAAAATAGTGGCGAACGGAGTGAACTCGTTGCGCGGGCCCAACCTGGGCGTACTTTTGATTACCCATTACCAGCGTTTGTTGAACTATATCATCCCCGATTTTGTCCATGTTATGGTACAGGGACGGATCGTGCGCAGCGGCGGGAAAGAGCTGGCGTTGGAATTGGAGGAAAAAGGCTACGACTCGATTCGCGACCACGCGGAGGAGCCAGTGGCAGCGTAATTTATTTATTAAGGAGATGAAAACGGATACTTCAGCGGTCAATATCGATCGCGACATCGGCGACTTTCATTACAAGGTCGATTACGGCTTCGATGCCGGTGTCGGCCTGAATGAAGGCGTTGTGAATTACATCTCGGACGTGAAACAAGACCCGGACTGGGTCCGAGAATTTCGGCTTAAGGCGTTGCAGACTTTTGAGAGCAAACCGTTGCCGACCCACTGGGCGAGCAAGGACCTTGAGGCGATCGATTTTAGCAAGATTCGATACTACCTCGCGCAAGGTCAGCGTTCCAAACGCTCGTGGGACGAAGTTCCGGAGGATGTGAAGCGAACGTTCGAGCGTCTCGGCATTCCGGAGCAGGAACGAAAATTTCTTGCCGGCGTGGAGGCGCAGTTCGATAGCGAAGCGGTTTATTCCAACATCAAGAAAGCTGTCGGCGAGCAGGGCGTGATCTTCGTCGGGTCAACGGAAGGTCTCAAGGAACATCCGGAGATTTTCCGGCGTTGGTTCGGCAAAGTAATCCCGATTGGCGACAATAAATTCTCGGCCCTGAATTCCGCGGTTTTCAGCGGCGGTTCATTCATCTATGTGCCGCCGGGCGTGAAAGTGAAACATCCGTTGCAGGCCTACTTCCGCATAAACGCAGAGAACTTTGGCCAATTCGAGCGAACGCTCATCATTTGCGACGAAGGTTCCGAGCTGACCTACATGGAAGGCTGCACCGCGCCGAAATTTAATACCGCGACCTTGCATAGCGCGGTGGTCGAGCTGGTAGCGATGCCCGGCGCGAAGCTCCAGTACATCACAGTGCAAAACTGGTCGCAGAACGTTTTCAATCTCGTGACCAAGCGTGGACTGGCGCATGAAGAATCGGAGATCAAATGGATCGACTGCAATATCGGTTCGCGGCTGACCATGAAATATCCGGGCGTGGTTTTGAAAGGGCGCAAGTCGCGCGGCGAAGTGCTCTCAATCGCGCTGGCGAACAACGGCCAGCACCAGGATACCGGCGCGAAAATGTTGCACGCGGCCGATGAAACAACGTCGAACATCATCTCGAAATCGATCTCGATCGGCACCGGCCGAGCTACCTATCGTGGACTGGTCCACGTGCCGAAACACCTCAAGAATTGCAAGAACAATACCGAGTGCGACGCACTTCTGATTAATGCCACCTCGCGCACTGACACCTATCCCGCCATCACCGTCCGTGGCACGGGCAATTCCGTTCAACACGAAGCCAGCGTGTCGCAAGTTTCGGCTGAGCAGATCTTTTACATGCAACAGCGCGGCCTCAGTGAAGCGCAAGCCATGAGCTTGAGCGTGAATGGGTTCGTCAACGATTTGGTTCGCCAATTTCCGATGGAGTATTCGGTCGAGCTCAAGCGGTTGATCGAGCTCGAAATGGAAGGCTCGGTCGGCTAATTCCGTTCGCCCGCCCATTTTCTGTCTCGTAAAATGAGCTACGGAACTGCTGTCCTTGAGGATGTGACACAATCGCCTGAGCTGAATTCCGATATTGTCTCTGCGCCGCAGAAGGCTGCGCACGATCTCCCGGCATGGTTTCGGCAGCAGCGCGAACAAGGTTGGCGCGAGTTTTCTGCCTTACCAATGCCGACGCGCAAAGATCAGGCATGGCGATTCTCCAATGTCGCTGCGCTCGACCTTACACCCTTCCGATTGGGTACCGCGCCGTCCGAGGATGAACAGGCCGAAATCCTGGAGCGATCAACCGCGCTCAACGGCAGAGCCGGGCGCCTTATCTTTGCCAACGATCAATTGCTCGAGCGGGATGCGCTCCCGGAATCACTGCGCAAAGTCGGAGTCATTTTTCAACCGCTGGAGCGTGCGCTGATCGAGCACGAGGACCTTGTGCGGAAACATTTCATGGCCCAGCCAGCTGCCCTCGGCTCCGCAAAATTTGCGGCGCTGCATCGTGCCCAAGTCCGCGCCGGCGCTTTTATTTACGTCCCACGCGCGGTGGAACTCGAGCTGCCGATCGAAATTTTTCACTGGCTGACGAGTGAAAACGCTGCCGTCTTTCCGCATTTGCTTCTGGTTGCCGATGAAATGGCGAAAGTCACAGTGATCGAGCACTTCCGGTCGTTCGACAAAACTGCGCCCGGATTTGCTTGCGGAGTGAACGATTTAATCGCGGGCCGAGGCACGACGGTGAAGTACGTTTGCGCGCAACGCTGGAACGAGAATGTGACCGCATTGCAGATTAACGCCACCAACGTGGAACGCGATGCCTCGGCCATGAGCCTAAATTTGCATCTCGGCGGCAATTACTCGCGCTTCGAAAGCTTGAGCCGGTTGGTCGGAGAAGGTGCTCGCAGCGATTTGCTCGCCGTCGCCGTCGCTCATAAGAAACAGGAATTCGATGCCCGGACCCTGCAAGACCACGTCTCGCCTCACACCGCCAGCGATCTGCTTTACAAAAACGCGTTGACCGATCGTGCCCGTACTACTTTCGGTGGGCTCATCCGTGTCGAACCGCATGCGCATTTCACCGATGCCTATCAAAAAGTGCGAAACCTTCTTTTAAGCGACGACGCCGAGGCCAACTCCATGCCCGGCCTCGAAATCCTGGCCGACAACGTCCGTTGCACTCACGGCGCCACCAGTGGGCAAATCGACGAAGACGAACTCTTCTATCTCCGGACCCGCGGGATTCCGGTCAAAACTGCGCAACGCCTCATCGTTACCGGCTTCTTAACCGAGGCGATCCAACGCCTCGATGAAGATATGATTGCCGCGCATCTGGATCGGTTGATTAAAGAGAAATTCGCGAGCGCGTAGCTGGCTGTGACGTGCCGGGCGTTGCCGTCGACGCCTTCGCACTCTCACTCCGAGGAGCGCAGGCTGTCAGCACCGCACTCTCCAGCAGAATTTGCTTTGCATCAGACTAGCGAGGGTCTTAGTCTCGTTACTCGACGGTATCCTCGTTTTATGGATGTAGGCGGAACAATTGGCGCAATTCTTAGCAAAAAGGGGACAGACGTTTATTCCATCGCGCCGGCCGCGACGGTTTTCGAGGCCATCGAAATGATGGCTGCAAAGAATGTCGGCGCCCTGCTGGTGCTGCAAGGCGAGGAAGTGGTTGGGATTATTTCCGAGCGCGATTACACCCGCAAAGTTTTTTTGAAAGGCAAACGCTCCCAGGAAACCAAGGTGGAAGAAATCATGTCGAAACATGTGACCGTCACTAGTTCGAACGAGCCGGTAGACAATTGCATGCGGCTCATGACGGAAAGACGTATCCGGCATTTACCGGTTGTCGATGATGGAAAATTGCGCGGCGTCCTTTCCATCGGCGATGTGGTCAAACACATCATCTCGACCCAGAGCGCAACGATCGAGCACCTCGAAAGCTATATTCACGGAGGTTACCAGTAGGCGAGCGCAGCGAGTTTGTAACCCCGGTAAAACGAACGGTTCGGTAATCGTAACATTGTAGGGCGGCGATTTTTGCCGCTCCGTCTTTTTCCGGGCGGCCAGAATTGCGGCCCTACAATGCCCAGACCATTTCGCCGCCAACAATTGTCCGCACAGCTCGTCCTTTCAGTTTCCAGCCGTGAAAGGGGGTGTTGCGTGACAGCGATTCGAACTTGGACGCGTCTACCGTCCATTCCCGATTTGGATCGATCAGGGTGATGTCCGCTTTTGCGCCAATCGACAACGTGCCGGCATCAAGCTTCAACAGTTTCGCGGGCTCGATCGTGAACATTTCGATCAGCCGGTTGATCGAAATTGCTTTCCGTTGGTGAAGCAGAATATCAATGAACAATCCGAGCTCAGTCTCTAAGCCCACAATTCCAAAGGGCGCGCGATCAAATTCCACTTCCTTTTCAAAAGCGGCATGCGGCGCATGATCGCTGCAAAGAATCGTCAGGGTGCCGTCGGCGATTCCCTCAATAATCGCATCGATATCGCGTTGCGTGCGCAAAGGCGGGTTCATCTTGCAATTTGTATCGAAATTCTGAATCGAAGCGTCCGTTAACGCGAGGTGATGCGGGCAAACTTCACCGGAAATTTTCACTCCGCGGGCGTGCGCTTCACGAATCAACCGGACGCTGCCGGCCGTACTGATGTGCTGGCAATGAATGTGATGATCGCAAAGCTCGGCCAGCAAAATGTTCCGCATTACTACCGCTTCTTCGCCCGCCGCCGGCCACCCCGATAATCCCAGCAACGAGCTCCATTCGCCCTCGTTCACCACGCCGTTGCCGACGAGATTGTAATCCTGACAATGATCGAGTACCGGCACGCCGACCATGCGGGCATATTCGACCGCACGCCGCATCAACTCATGATTTTGCACACACTTGCCGTCATCAGTGATTGCGACAACTCCGCTTTGCACGATCGATGCAATCGGTGCCAGCTCTTCTCCCTCGAGATTCTTCGAGATCGCACCGGCGGGTAGAACATTCACGCTTGCGGTGTCACGCGCGCGATCTTTTATCCAGGTAATGGTGCTCGGGTTATCCGCAATCGGCGAAGTGTTCGGCATACAGACAACGGTGGTAAATCCACCAGCCGCCGCCGCTCGTGCACCCGATGCAATTGTCTCCTTGTGAGCAAAACCCGGTTCGCGCAGGTGGACGTGCATGTCGATGAGACCGGGGGCGACGATCAAACCCTTGGCGTCGATCTCCTCGATTTCGGCGATTTCGGATTGCGGATTGTTGACTGCGGATTGATCGGCGATTCCGCTGCCCACGATTACAAGATCGCTGATTTCATCACGCCGGTTCGCCGGATCGATGATGCGGCCATTGCGAATGATGGTTGATTTCATTTCTGGGGAGCACAGGCTGCTAGCCTGTAGCGTTCGGCAGCTTGCCGAACGCAATTCTGCGACATCCAAGAACGAGGATCAACAAATGTTGGCGGCAAGCTGCCGCCAATTGCAGGCTGGTAGCCTGCGCCCCCCAGATTACGGATTCGCGCGATCACGTCGCGATCCCTCCGCAGAGATACAAAACAGCCATGCGCACCGCCAGACCATTGGTCACCTGATCGAGAATGACGCTCTGATTTCCATCGGCTACTTCGCTGTCGATCTCGATCCCGCGATTAATCGGGCCGGGATGCATGATCAAACAATCGGGCTTCAGTAATTTCGCGCGCTCTTTGGTTAAACCGAAAAGACGGATGTACTCGCCGACACCGGGAAAATATTCTTTACGCTGGCGCTCGTGCTGGATGCGCAGCAGGTTCACGACATCGGCGGTGGGCAAAACTTTGTCGATATCATAAGAAACGGTGACGCCGAGTTTTTCAAAAACGCGCGGAACCAAGGTACTCGGCCCGACCAGGGTAACGCGCGCCCCAAGCTTCGTTAGCGCGAAAATGTTCGAGCGCGCAACTCGGCTGAACAAGATGTCGCCAATGATAGCGACGTGTAATCCCTCGAACCGCTTTTTCTTTTCCCGAATGGTGTAGGTATCGAGCAACCCCTGGGTGGGATGTTCGTGCGCGCCGTCGCCGGCGTTGATGACACTCGAGCGCAATCGCTCGGCCAAAAACTGCGGCGCGCCGGCGGAACTGTGACGCAGAACAATGATGTCGACATGATTCGCTTCCAGAATTTTGGCGGTGTCTTTCAAAGTCTCCCCCTTGCTTAAGCTCGAAGCGGCAACCGTGATATTGATCACGTCGGCGCTTAGTCGAAACGCCGCCAGCTCGAACGAGGTACGCGTACGCGTGCTGGGTTCGATAAAGAAATTCACCAGCGTTTTTCCGCGCAAAGCGGGGACTTTTTTGATCTCGCGGGTGCCGACTTGCTTGAAAGCATCCGCCGTCTCCAGAACAAGGTTGATTTCGTCGGCAGATAATTCGCGCAGTCCGAGCAAGTCTTTCCGGTTCCAGCGCGTGTTCATTCGTTGACCAGCCAGACGCCCTCTTCTGATCCTTCTTCGCCGAGGCGTAATCGCACTTTTTCATCAGGCGCGGTGGGCAGATTTTTGCCGACATAATCCGCCCGGATCGGTAATTCGCGGTGGCCGCGATCAATCAGGACCGCGAGCTGAATTCTTGCCGGCCGACCGAACGACGTAATTGCGTCCATGGCCGCGCGCACAGTGCGACCCGTGAATAAAACGTCATCGACAATAACGACAGTTTTGGTTTCCAGCGGCAACGGCAGGTCGGACGCTCTTACCACGGGTAACTCGGTTCGTGTACCGACATCGTCGCGGTGCATCGCCACATCGATTGTACCGACGGCGATGTGAGCTTTCTCGATCGTGGAAATCGTCTCCGCAATCCGGCGCGCAATCTCGTTCCCGCGTGAGGGAATACCGGCGAGAATGATTTGGTTGAGATCAGGATTGCGCTCGATGATCTCGTGCGCGATTCGGCGGAGCGCCCGCTGGATCGCCCCCGCGTCCATCACGAGGATGGACTTATTTGTTCTCTTTTCGTTCATGCCTTCCTTCGCGACCTCGCAGGATCGCCTTAAAGGAAATTGGAATCAGGCAGTAGCTTGGACGATGCCCCTGCCCTCCTTCAAGCGTTTTTGTCGCCAATTTGAACGATGTTTCACAATCCAATCGAGCAACGCTTTCTCAAAGCCAATATCAGCCCCGGCTTTCTCGCTCTCGATCCACTTGTGTTTCAAAATCTCTTCGCGTTCGGCCAGGAACTCCTTGTAGAGAACGGAGTTCTTGATGAACTGCGGTTGGTCCTCGGACGAAGCTCGCATTGCAAGGT
>QHPU01000016.1:0-17486 GCA_003219175.1 Verrucomicrobiota bacterium
AGCTGTTGCTGGTAATCTTGTAGGCGCGTCCGATTCCGCCAGTCGCGAGCACGATCGCTTTGGCTCGAAAAATCAGGAAGCGGCCGCGCTCACGATCGTAACCGAAGGCACCGACGACTCGTTCGCCCTGTTTGAGCAAAGTGAGAATGGTGCGTTCCATGTGCACATCGATTCCCCGATGCACACCGTGATCTTGCAACGTTCGAATCATTTCCAGGCCCGTGCGATCGCCCACATGTGCTAGCCGCGGATATTTGTGGCCACCGAAGTTCCTCTGTAGAATTCGACCATCTTTCGTGCGATCGAAGACTGCGCCCCAAGCTTCGAGCTCGCGCACCCGGTCTGGCGCCTCCTTCGCGTGCAACTCGGCCATCCGCCAATTATTGACGTACTGGCCGCCGCGCATGGTATCCGCGAAATGTACTTTCCAACTATCGCGGTCATCGACATTCGCGAGTGCGGCGGCAATTCCACCCTCCGCCATCACGGTGTGCGCTTTGCCAAGAAGCGATTTACAAACCAGGCCGACGCGAACCTCCGCAGCCGACGCTTGAATCGCCGCACGCAGTCCTGCGCCGCCGGCGCCGATTACGAGGACATCGTGTTCGAAGGTTTCGTAGTCCGCCATGCTTTTGAATGAGCTAAGGCATCGATCTTGGAAGTGCCAACTCAAATGTGCTCAAGAGCACTGGAATGTTGGTCAAGGAAACAAGATCTCCATCCCGGGCGCAACAAGCGCGAAATGCGAGGGGTTGCGCGTAATAATGCGCTGCGCTTTTTTGCGGCGCGCAAAGGTTGCATGTAGCGAATCATAGATACCACTGCCCATTACGCCGCGCGATCGCGCTTCCCCGATCGCAGTCCTATAATCCGACATTGTGAAAGGCTCGACCGAGATGATGGTGGCGAGAGCCAGCGTTAATTTCGCGGCAACCTCTGTAGGTACCTTGTAAAAGCCAGTCAAGGTTGCAAAAGTTTCCGCCATCGCATGCGCGTCGGTAAACGAATCACGAAACCGCACGACAGCTTCCCTGCATTGCTCGTGTTCGGGATGGTCCACGAGGACGGCGCCGGTGAGGATCCCGGTGTCGAGAAAGGTCATCGCTCGTAATGCCGGGCCTGCTCAACCGCGTCCGCCAATGGCGTGCGTGGGACCACGCCGGTCCAGACCATAAGTTTTCCGCGCCGGGCGAGCCTGCCTTTCGAATTGGACTTTACTTCAAGGATAATTCGTCCAGGTAGGGCTGAAGCTTTCAATGATTGCCCGGTAACAATACCTGCGGCCCGTCGCAAATCGCGCGAAAGAACAACACGATTGGAACGATCTACGCGAAGAGTCGTTGTCATGCCATAAATATGGCACATTTATGGCAGAGATTCAAAAGGCACTCTGCGCCCCGCCGCCGGCTCACATGATTCGCAGGTCGTACCAGATTCCCATAGAGCAAAGTCGAACGTAAAGATCGCTGAAGCCGACCCAGAACAGACTCAACCACGCCCAAAGCATGTGGCGCCGATTGAAGCAGCTGACACAGCGATAAGCCTGGTAACATGCCGGAGCGCGCGAAAGTTGGTCGCGAAATCCGCCGATCAAATGCCGGAGCGAATGACAACCAAAGGTGTAGCCGCCGAGAAGAACGAGGTTGATCGCGAGCACAATTGTTCCGACGCCGATTCCAAATGATTCGCGGCCGGTCGCCGGATTGCTAAACCACAGCGCCTTCCAAACGTCGATTGTCAGGATAACGATGAAGGCGAGCGCGAGGTAAAGGAAATAGCGATGGACGTTTTGCATGATAAGGGGAAAAGAACGTTCGCCCAGATACGTCGATCGAGGTTCGCCCACGGTGCAGGCCGGCGGATCGGCCCAAAAGGCCTTATAGTACGCACCTCTATAATAATAGCAGGTAAGTCTGAACCCACCGGGCGCCCACAGGATCAGGAGTGCGGGCGAAAATAACAGCCATCCGGGCCACCAGTCCGGCTTCGGCCCGAACCAGCTGTGGGGTGAGTCGCCAAAAATTTCCGGCGAATAGAAGGGTGAAATGTAATTCCCGAAGAAATAATGCGATCCCTGAAAGGCAGCCCAGGTAGAGTAAACGATGAACGTACTTAGCCCGAGAAAGATCAGGAGCGGCTGCCGCCACCAGAGGTCGGGCCGCATGGTTTGGCCGAACGAAGGTCGGGGCAATTCAGTAGTAGCGTAAGACACTGCGTGTTGATAATGACATCAAGGCGCGCCTTCAGGCAAATGCCGCTTCTGTTATCTCCAGCAGGGCCGGGGATTCCGCGGCGAAACCTACTTCAACGGGGATTGCTCGACTGCGCTCGGGGATGACGCCGCGAGCGCGACAGAAACGTGATTGAACGCGAAAATAAAAACGCTAAGCGTATTTGTGCGTGACTGCCTTCGCCGCGTTTTATCGCTCTTCCGTTGGTAAAAAAATGATCGTTGCCCTTACCGGCGCTATTCTAATGCTCTTTGTCATCGGGCATCTCCTTGGAAATCTGCAGATTTTTCTCGGACCGCGTTGGGTTAATGATTATGCGCAGCATCTGCGCGACCTCGGCCTGCTTCTTTGGCTGGTGCGAACCACGTTGCTCATTGCAGTTTTCCTTCACATTTATTTCACTGTCGGCCTCGCTCTGGAAAACCGCCGGGCCCGTCCTCAACGCTACCAAAAACGCGATTACATCAAGGCCAGCTATGCGTCACGACACATGGTCGTAAGCGGCCTGGTCGTCCTGGCGTTCATTGTATTTCATCTCCTCCACTTTACCGCCCGAAAATTCAATCCGCGTTTCCCCCTCCTCAAGAACGATCCGCTTAATCATTATGACGTTTACTCGATGATGGTTTACGGGTTCCAAAACGTTTACGTCTCGGGCTTTTACATCATCGGCCTGTTTCTGCTTACGCTTCATCTCACCCACGGCGCTTCCAGCTTCTTTCAGTCCCTCGGTTTGAATGACAAAAAACTGGCGCCGCAGCTGGCATTTGGCGCACGCATTTTCGCCTGGCTTCTCTTCATTGGTTATTCCGCAATTCCGGTCGCTGTCCTGCTCGGGTTCATCCAACCGGCGCAAAAGCTATGATCGGGAAACTCGAGAGCAAAATTCCGCCTGGTCCGCTCGAAAACAAATGGCGGAATCATAAAAACAATTCACGTCTCGTTAGTCCGAACAATCGCCGGAAGTTTGAGATCATCGTGGTCGGCTCAGGCCTTGCCGGCGGTTCAGCCGCGGCCACCCTCGGCGAACTCGGATATCGGGTGAAATGTTTTTGCTACCAGGATTCACCGCGGCGCGCCCATTCCATCGCCGCACAGGGCGGAATCAATGCCGCCAAAAATTATCAAAACGACGGCGACAGCGTATTCCGCCTGTTTTACGACACTATTAAGGGCGGCGATTTCCGCTCACGCGAAGCGAATGTTTACCGCCTTGCCGAAGTCAGCAATCTCATCATCGATCAATGCACCGAACAGGGTGTGCCATTTGCCCGCGAGTATGGGGGCCTCCTGGCTAATCGTTCCTTTGGCGGCGCGCAAGTTTCACGGACGTTCTATGCACGCGGGCAAACTGGTCAGCAACTCCTGCTCGGCGCTTACCAGGCGCTCTGCCGCCAGATTGCGCTCGGCACCGTCAAAATGTTTCCACAAACGGAAATGCTTGATCTCGTTCTGGTCGACGGTCACGCCAAGGGGATCGTCACCCGCAATCTTTGCACGGGCCAGATCAATGCGTTCGCCGGCGATGCCGTTGTTCTTGCAACCGGCGGTTACGGCAACGTTTTCTTTCTTTCGACCAACGCGCGCGGTTGCAATGTCACCGCCACTTATCGCGCCTACAAACGGGGCGCACTTTTCGGTAATCCTTGCTTCACTCAGATTCATCCCACGTGCATTCCCGTTACCGGCCAGCATCAGTCAAAACTGACCTTGATGTCCGAATCGTTGCGCAACGACGGGCGCGTTTGGGTACCGAAACAAGTCGAGGACTGCGCCAAACCACCAGATCAAATCGCCGATACGGATCGCGATTATTACCTCGAGCGGAAATATCCGAGTTTCGGAAACCTGGCACCACGCGACATCGCTTCACGGGCCGCCAAGGAAGTGTGCGACGAAGGTCGTGGTGTCGGCTCCGCCGGCCGTGGCGTTTATCTTGATTTTGCCGATGCCATATCGCGTCTGGGCGAGGACACAATTCGCGAGCATTACGGAAATCTTTTCGACATCTACCAAAAGATCACCGCTGAGGATGCCTACAAAACCCCGATGCGGATTTATCCCGCGGTTCATTACACCATGGGGGGATTGTGGGTGGACTATAACTTGATGAGCAATGTTCCCGGGCTGCATGTGATTGGAGAAGCGAACTTTTCCGATCACGGCGCGAATCGGCTCGGTGCCAGTGCGCTGATGCAAGGGCTCGCGGACGGCTACTTTGTTCTGCCTTACACTCTGCCCAATTATCTCGCGGGTCAGATGGGCAAACGGCCGTCGACTGATCACGAAGAATTCAAGCGCGTCGAATCCGAAGTTCGCGCGCGCGTCAAGAAATTCTTAGACACGAAGGGCGATCGCACCCTGACCTCGTTCCATCGTGAGCTGGGCCTGCTGCTTTGGGACAAATGCGGCATGGCGCGAAACGCGAGTGGCCTTCGAGAAGCGCTCGAGAAGATTCCGAAATTGCGCGAGCAATTTTGGAAGAGTGTTCGGGTTCCAGGCGAAGGTGAAAGCTACAATCAATCGCTTGAACGCGCGGGACGCATCGCTGATTTTCTCGAGTTCGCCGAGCTCATGTGTATCGACGCGCTTGAGCGCGACGAATCATGCGGCGGACACTTCCGGGAAGAACACCAAACTTCCGATGGCGAAGCCCAACGTGATGACGAAAATTTCGCCGCTGTATTCGGGTGGGAATTTCAGGGAAACGGAAACATCCTTCGCCCGACGCTGCATCGCGAACCGTTGCACTTTGAAGCCGTGCATTTGAGCCAGCGCAGTTACAAATGAGGGCGCATGCGCTAGCCAAATTCCGGGGAGCGCACGCGTCTCGCGTGCTGCGATTGGCGCCCTCGCCGATCGCCCTTCCAAAACCAAAAGAGAATTTCGGCGAGGCGCCGAAATCCGCACGCGAGGGCGCGTGCGCTCCCCAGATAAATGCAATCTCGGCGCCGGATTTGTCTCAACTATGAACTTTCCGTTGAGAATCTGGCGGCAGAGTGATCGGCAATCGAAGGGCAAACTTGTCGAGTACAGAGCCACAAACATTTCGGCGGATACTTCTTTCCTGGAGATGCTCGATATCGTTAACGACGAGCTGACAGAACGTGGCGAAGCGCCGATTGCGTTCGACTCCGATTGTCGGGAAGGAATTTGCGGCACCTGCGCCCTAACGATTAATGGACAAGCGCACGGCCCAAAACATCCTGCCGCTGCCTGCCAGCTTTACATGCGCTCCTTCCGCGATGGCGAAACCATTACGATCGAGCCGTTTCGCGCCAAACCCTTTCCTTTGGTGCGCGACCTGGTCATTGATCGCAGCGCGCTCGATCGTATCGTGCAGGCCGGTGGTTTCATCGCCGCCCGCGCCGGATCTGCCCCGGAAGCGAACTCGATGCCGGTGCCAAAACATAATGCCGACCGGGCAATGGAAGCAGCCGCGTGTATTGGTTGCGGGGCGTGCGCGGCGGCGTGTCCGAACGCTTCGGCCATGCTTTTCACCGCGGCGAAGGTTTCGCATCTGGCATTTCTTCCGCAGGGCGCACCGGAACGGACCTTGCGCGCATTGAAAATGGTGCGCCAGATGGACGCGGAAGGTTTTGGCAATTGCACCAACACCTACGAGTGCGAAGCCGTTTGTCCGGCAGAAATTAGCGCAAGTTTCATCGCGAAACTCAATCGCGAATACGCTCGGGCCATATTGCAGCGCAGTGCTGGCGAATGATTTTCCTTCACACGTTGCAGCAGGGGTCCGGGTACCGCACGCGTCTCGCGTGCTGGTTTCGGCGTCACGCCGAAACGAACTTTTCCTGAAGCCCAGAATTTCAGAGTGGTTTTGAGCAGAATAAAAGTCCGCGATGACGAGACCTCATCGCCAACACGCGAGACGCGTGCGCTACCCCATCGTCTTACACGCGCACGTCCACAAATTGGGATCCAATTCATTTTTCGCGCGGGCAGCGATTGAATCGGCGTCCGCGTTCAGACGCATCACCCCGAAAATTGTCGAACCCGACCCGGATATCAACGCGGCCGCGACTTCAGGTTGTTGGCGCAACCACGATTTCATTTGAGCCAGAAAAATAAATTTCTCGAAAACCGGGCGCTCGAGATCGTTGACAAAAGTGATGCCGGAAAATCCCTGTGGCTCATAGATTGTGCTCGCGAGCTCGCGCCTAGCTTGCCAGCGGGAATAGGCCCACGCACTCGCCACACCGAACTCCGGCTTCAAGAGCAGTAGATTTAATGATGCCGACAATGGTGTCGGCATCACGATCTCCCCTCGCCCACTGCAGGTTGCCGCCTTCTCATTCACGAAAAATGGAACGTCAGAACCCAGTTTCGCCGCCAGGCTGCCGAATGTTTTGCTGGAAAGTTTGGTATCGAAAAATCGATTGAGCCCGCGCAAAGTTGCGGCGGCATCGCTACTACCGCCGCCGAGACCAGCACCGTGCGGAATTTTTTTCCGAAGCGTAAGCCTGCTTTTTGCTTCGCGATTTGTTTCGGCAAAGAAAGCGCGCGCGGCACGCACTACCAGGTTGTCATCGCCGGCAAGACCGGGTTGGTCACAATAAAATTCCAGGCGATCTGCGGGCTCGATCAGCAGCGAATCGTGCAGGGTGATCGGTGCAATCAATGTTTCGATCTCGTGAAACCCATCCTCACGCCGGCGCAGCACCCGCAGAAAAAGATTCACCTTCGCGTGCGCCAATTCTTCCATACCTTGCAATCTGTTCACCAATTAACGGAAATTGACGAGATGAAACCTTCCGGTCGCGACCGCCTGATCATCGCGTTGGACGTCCGTACTCGCGCGCAGGCCATTTCCCTGGCGCTGACTCTCGCTCCATTCGCCGCCTGGATGAAAATTGGATTACAACTTTTCACGGCCGAAGGACCGGATTTAGTGCGCGCGATTCGCGAAACCGGCGCGAAGGTCTTCCTCGATCTGAAGTTGCACGACATTCCGAACACGGTTGCACGAGCGGTTGAATCAGCTGTCGGGTTGGACGTGCAAATGCTAACGCTTCATCTCTGCGGCGGAAGCGAGATGATCCGCGCCGCCGTTTCCGTTGCGCCAGATACTCTCCTGGTCTTGGGGGTAACTGTGTTGACCAGCGCGAACAGCGAAACCTTGAGCGAAATCGGAATTACCGATGATGTTTCGCAACAGGTCGTACGACTGGCGAAAATCGGAGTGGATTGTGGGATCGGCGGCGTTGTCGCTAGTGCGCGGGAGATTGGCGCGTTGCGAAAAGCAATTGATCGAAACGTGAAACTGATCATTCCCGGGATTCGCCCCTCTGGAAGCGAAGAACATGATCAGAAACGCACTATGTCACCTGCTCAAACCGTCGCTGCTGGTGCAGACTACCTTGTGGTCTGGCGATTGATGAGGTTCTCCTGAATAGCGGGCGACCCGCGATTCTGCGATTTTATCGGTGGAACAAACCGACGATTTCGTTCGGCTATTTCGTCACCTTTGCCGAAGCGTGCGCCGCGGCAGGCGATCGCGTGATGGTTCGGCGTTGGACCGGTGGTGGAATCGTACCGCATGGTGAGGATCTGACCTACTCGATCATGATCGGATCGAACGATGAGACTTTCTCTCTCCCGTCAAAGATAGTTTACCAACGCGTGCACGCGGCTTTAGGTAGAGCGCTGCGCGAAATCGGAATCGCTACCGTTCTCACGGAAATGAATGAGCCGAAATTGTCTGAGGATTGTTTCGCCAACCCGGTTGTCTCGGATGTGATTGAGAACGGTAAAAAAATTGCGGGGGCGGCACAGCGCAAAACACGGAGCGGTTTGCTGCATCAAGGAAGCATTCAGCGCGAAAACTTAAATGGAAAGTTTCGAAGTATTTTCGGGAAATTATTGGCCAAGCGACTTATTACCAATAACATCGAAATGGATATTCTTAGCGCGGCTGAAAAGCTGGCTGCCGCGAAATATGCGACGGGCGCATGGTTGCGCCGCCGTTGATCGCCTCGGAAGAAACAATCGCTCATGGTTTCCTGGCCCGAAGGCATTACTTCAAAACGTAGATTTTTTTAAGTCCCATGAACGCTCGCTCGCCAATGGCTGCTTTATCGGGATTAAATCCTTTTGCAGCTTTGACATTGAAAACCGGTCTTCTATTCTGAAGTGGTGGAAGTTTCACTGCGCTCGACCGCGGCACCGCTG
Organism: Verrucomicrobiota bacterium; assembly: GCA_003219175.1. Lineage (GTDB taxonomy): Bacteria > Verrucomicrobiota > Verrucomicrobiia > Chthoniobacterales > UBA10450 > AV69. Next base: position 8,418 of record QHPU01000016.1, read on the forward strand.
AAAATTAGTTCTCTGACGCGAGTCGCGTCAGTGGTGCAACCGCATTTAGACGAAGTGTCGCGACGCATCGCCCGGCAGACCGGAGCGTTCGATCCGGCGATCGAAGGTTATATTAGTTACGCGCTGGATAGTGGCGGCAAACGACTACGCCCGCTGGTTGCGCTTCTGGCTGGTGCGGCAACTGGCCGGGTTACAAACGAACATTTGGACCTGGCAGTGATTGTCGAGCTAATCCATTTGGCCACACTCATCCACGACGACATCATTGACGACGCCGAACGTCGCCGCAGCCAGCCGACGATAAATGCGCGCTGGGGAAATGCTTTGAGCGTACTGCTAGGCGATTCGCTCTTCGCGCACGCGCTCGATCTTTCGACCAGATTCGATGACGCCGATGTCAGCCGCGCCATTGCGCGTGCGACGCGCGACGTTTGCTCGGGCGAAATTATTCAAACGCAACGACGGTTCGATTTGCATCTCGCGATCGAGGAGTACTTCCGGATCATTGAATTAAAAACCGCGACCTTGTTTGCCGTGGCTGCTGAACTTGCGGCCCGGTTGAATACTGCGCCCGTTTCTCAAGTCGAAGCGCTGACAAATTTCGGACGGCACCTGGGCGCGGCTTACCAGATTTACGATGACTGCGTCGATCTGGCCGGATGCGAGAAGGCGACAGGAAAAACGCTCGGCACCGATTTGCGCAAAGGCAAAATGACGCTGCCGATGTTGCAACTGCTGCGTCAGGGTTCAGCAATCGATAAGGAACGCTACTGCCAGTTGATTCTCGAAGGCGATCACCCCTCGGTCAGCCTCCTTTTAAAAACGAGTGCAACGGCCGCGATGGACGAATCGGTGGCGAGTGGAATGATACGTTTGCAACAGGCTCGAGCTCAACTTGACGACCTGCCGGAATCGCCCGCCATGGAATCGCTTCAACTTTTCGCAGACACTGTTGGGCTGATGTTACAATCACTTCGCGCGCAAGCAGCGTAACGAAGACGCCACATGGCAGCGATCAAGATTCGCGAGCTGCCGGAGGAAGATCGTCCCCGTGAGAAACTGTTGAAACATGGGGCTGATGGTCTAACGAATCGTGAACTGATCGCGATCCTGCTCCGCACCGGCGTCCCGGGCAAGAACGCAGTCGAGGTCGGAGGCGAGATTTTGGAAAGGTATAAGACACTGAACGGCCTCTCGCGAATTTCCGCCCGCGAATTGAAGAACATCCGTGGTATTGGTCTCGCCAAAGCAGTGCAATTGGCCGCGGCATTCAAGCTCGCCGACAGAATGGCCAAAGAGAAACTCGTGCGCGAGAAGATCGATTCGCCGGAGCTGGTTAACGAATTCTTCGGCGCCGAAATGCGCAGCTTGCAAAGGGAATCGCTGCGCGTGCTCCTGCTCGACACCCGTTATCGATTAATCGACACTCAGGAAATTTCGTTGGGTAGCGTGAATGAAAGTATCGCGCATCCGCGTGAAGTTTTTCGGCCAGCGCTGCTCGTCTCTGCCTACGCCATTATTGTTGTGCACAATCATCCGTCAGGCGATCCGACTCCAAGCAGCACCGATCACAGCTTGACGCGCCGACTGGCCGAAGCGGCCGAGCTATTGCAGATCAAACTGCTCGATCACGTAATCATTGGTTCGCCGGCTGACGGGCGAGCGCCCTACTTCAGTTTCAAGGAAGCCGGCGTGCTCTGATGATCCACCCTACCGCTATCATTGATTCGGGCGCGAAGATTGGGAGGAATGTCGAGGTCGGCCGGCACAGCATCATCAGTAGTGCAGTTAGCATCGGCGACGAGTCAAATATCGGCGCCAATGTGGTCATCGAAGGTGAGGTTGTCATCGGCCGCGAAAATCGGATCGGACATGGAACGGTAATCGGCGGCGAACCACAGGACCTTAGTTTTTCACCGACAACACGAAGCCGAGTCGAGATCGGCGCGAGAAACGTGATCCGTGAGCACTGTACCCTTCATCGCGGAACCGCTGAGGGCAGCGCGACCAAAATCGGTAACGAAAATTTTCTCATGGCTGGCGCGCACCTAGGACACAATTGCGAAATCGGCAACAAAGTGATTATCGCGAATAACTGTTTGCTGGGCGGGTATGTTTCCGTTGCTGATGGCGCATTTCTCGGTGGCGGTTGTGTCTTTCACCAATTTATGCGGGTAGGACGGTTCGCGATCACGCAAGGTCTATCCGCGTTTAGCAAGGACATCCCGCCTTTCCTCATCGCGGCCGAACGTAATTATGTCTTTGGGTTGAACACAGTCGGTCTTCGTCGCGCCGAATTTTCTTCCGGGCAACGCGAGGAAGTGAAACGTGCTTTCAAACTGCTATATCTTAGCGGGCTAAATACGCGGCAGGCACTGGAGAAATCAAAAGAGACAGAATGGACCGATCTCGGCCGCGAATTTTTTGGGTTTGTCAGCGATGCCATAAAAAAACGCGGAATTTGCCCGTTAAAACGAGGCAGGGACAACGAAGCGTCGACCTAGATTTCTATCTTGGAGGGACGGGCTCTGTCCCGTCCCAAACTTTTAGGGACGACACAGAGGTCGTCCCTCCATCACCGAAGGCCAGCGACAAATGCGCCCCATTACTCGAGGCCAAGCAACGCCAACATCCGGCCTGTCTTTCCCTTTTCCGCGCGATACGAATAATAATGTTCCAGATTACAGGCAGTACAGACATCGCTGTCGTGAATTTCTTTGATACCGGCATCCCGACATTGCCGGGCAATTTCCGCAGCGAAATCAATTTCGTAATGCGGCGGTCGAATGCAGGGGCTCAACTGCGCAGTCAGATCGCCGGGCTCAATCCCAAACATTTGTCGCATCCGCTCGATCGCCTTCCCCGCGATTCCCAGCGCAGTTCCCTTCTTCCCCGAATGAACCAAACCAATGGCGCGCGCGTTTTGATCGACCAAAAAAATTGCGCAGCAGTCGGCCACATAAACGCCGAGGCAAACATCGCGCTGATTCGTTATCATCCCATCGCAACCTTCGAAGCACTTGTCGCCGGCCGGCACGGAATCGACTACCGCGATTTTGTCGCCGTGAACTTGTCGTGCAGTCACAAATTTTCGATCAATCAAACCGAGAGCATGCCTCGCCTCGCGGTGCGCCTGGTCGAGATTGTTCAACACGGCTGCCTTATCGTGCGAAAGCTCGATTCCCGGAATGCGCCGCACGAACCCGTGACGACAACCGGCGCGGTCCAGCGCGGAAAATGTTTCGATCGGCAAAACGCTACTTCGCAAGCGAACTCTTTGCCGTCGTGGTCTTCGCTGCGCAATCACCGGTGAGCGAAAGCGGACTAGGCTTCGGAGCGGGGGTAGGCTTCGGGGCGGTGTGCAATTTGGCACGCGTTCTCGGCTCGTCGACACAAACTGAATACTTCACCTCGGTAGCAGTGGCCCGGTCGAATTCCGCAACGGCAGCGTTATAAGTGTATAGAGCTTGTAACCGGTTGGATTGCGCGGTCGTTAACTGCGTGCGCGCGTCGAGGACTTCCAGTTGGGTGCCGGCTCCTGCATCGAGCCGCGCGGACGCCAGGCGCAGCGCTTCGGCTGCCTGCTCCACGCTTTTTTCGGTGGCTTTAACGAGTTCCCGACCCTGCAGGATATTGGCGAATGCCTGTTGCACCTCCAGTTCCACCTGACGCACGTCGTCATCCAGAGTGATCTTCGATTCTTCTAGGATGGCCTGCGCCTGCTTCACTTGGCCAAAAGTGGCGCCCCAATCCCAAATCGCCCAGGTGCCGGTTGCACCAAAAATATAGCCGCTCCGTGCCGCTCGGACATTGTCGGTTAACGGCGAGCTGAGGAATTCCGTACCGGCGGTCGCATTGATCTGGGGATAATATCCCGATCGAGCTACACCCACCTGCGAATTGTTCGAAAGTACAATCGCCTTCTGCTGTTTGAGGAAAGGCCGATTCTCTTTGGCCAAGGCAATCGCCTGTGTGACCGGCATCTCACGCGGCACATAGAGCAGTTCGCCAACAGCCTCGAGTGGCGGCCGATCTCCGCGCCTGGGATCGAAATCCAGTCCCAGTGTCTTCGCGAGCTGCAGCTGCGAGATCGTGTAATTATTCCGGGCGGTAATAAGTTGCGGGAGCTGGTTTGAGAGCGCGACTTGAGCCTGCAACACGTTGAATCGGGGGACGGTGCCCGCCTCGAATCGGTTCTGTTGATCTTGCAACTGGCTTTGAAGCAGACGGACCGATTCCTCCTGTACACCGATAAGCGCCCGATCCAGAAGCACGAGATAAAATTGCTGGCGTACCGTCGCTACTACTTGATCAATGGCATTGCGAAACCCGTAATAGCTGCTGTCCCGCTGAAAACTAGCCGAGCTGATTTGCCCCGGCACGCGGCCACCGGAAAAGATGACCTGATTAGCCTCGATCTCCAACGAGTAACTGCGTTCCGCGCTAACCAAGTTAACGGCCTGGCCACCAGTTTGTCCTCCACCTATGGTGCTTGGAGCATTGATGTGCTGAAGATGCGGATCCAAATCCTGGAAGCGAGCGTTCGCAAGAACCTGCGGCATCGCCGCCGCCCGCAATTGAATGAAGAGTCCTTTCGTGCGCTCGATCTCCTGCCGTGCGCGCAGGACGTCGGGGTTTTGCTGCAAGGCCGTCAGAATCGCTTCGTTGAGCGTAAATCGGCGCGCTGCGATTGTATGCGTGTCGACCGTCCGTTCTCCCCCATTTGCTTGCGCGGCGAGAAGAACAACTACACCTAGCACGATGCGGTTAAGGCGATTCATTCGGATGTGCTCTTAGAACAGATTCCCGTTCAGGAAAAGCGCGAATTTAGGCCAGGCGCAGAAGTCGGCTAACACTCCCAGCGGCTATTGGAAGAATGTTTTGCCTGACAGAAGTCATAAATTTTTGTGTAAATTTGCAGCCACGCTTTGTTTTCCGCCGGGGTTAGATGCGCCATCAACTTCATCAGATTGGCCATCATTTCTTCGCGGATCCGTCGCACCAACGCCGAACCTTTGGAAGTAATGCAAACCATTACCTTTCGTCGATCCTGCGCGCCGCAAGCCCGGGTCACGTAGCCGAGATTCTCAAGCCGCGCCACCAGTCCGCTCGCCGCCGCTGTCGTGTGCCCCATTTTTTGTGCAATTGCAGACATCGTTAGCACTTCCTTTTGATCGAGCGCGGCCAGAAGAAAATACTGGGAGAAAGAAACGTTACCGGGAGCCAGTTCTTTGCAAAGATGCATAAGAAAGCAACGCTGCATCTCCATGATGATGTGGGAAAGCCATTCCGCATCAGCTCTAGGTTGCGTAGGTTCGGCGAGCGTTGCTTCCAATTTCACCGCGGTAAAACTAAGGGGTGAGACCAAGGTGTCAACGGCTGGCATGGTATTTAATCTAGTAGCAAGACCTCGACCTCAGTGCCGGCAACCAACTTCTCCTGCGGTCTCACGCGTAGTAGAGCATTGGCGCGAGTCAGCCCAAAGAGCGCATGCGATTCCTGGCGACCAACCGTTTTGAATTGCCCATCCTTTAGCTCGCCGCGGAAATAATGCGGCCGTGTTTCGTCACCGGAAACTTCATGGCCAAGCCGGACGCGAGCGCGAAGCAAACCAATTTCGGCTGCTCCCATCATCCGCAACAGAATAGGGCGCACGAAAATGAGGAAGGTCACAAACGTTGAAACCGGATTCCCGGGAAGTCCGAAAATCCGACATTGCTCGCGTTTACCAAACAAAAAGGGCCTTCCCGGCTTCACCGCTACTCGCCAGAGGTCAATCTCGGCACGGATCTCTTGCAACGCTTCGCGGACGAGATCGCGTTCACCGACAGAAACACCGCCGCTGATAATAGCAGCGTCGTATTGCGTGGCGTCTCGCAACGCCGCGCAAAGGGCGTCGAAGTTATCGCGACAATGTCTTCGCATGCTCAATTTCGCATCTGCCTTGGCCACGAGTGCCGCCAGCATTACACCGTTGCTCTCGAAAATTTGGCCGGCATGCAGTTCTTTTCCCGGCGCAACCAACTCGTCACCAGTTGTCACGATTGCCACTTGCGCACGCTTGCCCACGGTGACCGATCGAATTCCTTGTGACGCAAGCAATGCCAGCGTCGTCGGGCGCAATCGATCGCCACGCTTTATGATTTGCTGGCCAATGGCGAGGTCCGCGCCGGCTTGGCGCACAAAATCGCCCTCGGAGATTTGTTTGGTACGCACGCGAACAAAATCGCCTTCGCGCTGCGTTTCTTCCTGCATCACCACGGTATCGGCCCCTTTTGGCATTGGCGCGCCGGTGAAAATCCGGACCGCCTCACCCGTTGAGAGAGAAAGATTTTTTGAGACACCGGCTGGTTGTTCCCCAACAATTTTCAGTCGTGGGTCTCTGGTCGCGGACTCCGCGACGACCGCATAGCCATCCATTCCCGAATTGTCGAACGGCGGAAGCGGAATGGTAGCGAACAGATCAGCCGCTGCGAAACGATCAAGCGCATCCGCTAAAAAGACCTCTGTCGGCGGTAAGAACAAGACCTTAGACAGAATTCTCTCCAACGCCTCTTCTTCGCTAATCACGGGAAGACCATTCAATCTGCAATTGGACAATCCGCAATCCGCAATAAAGGGCAGTTCGGCTCGGACCAACTGCATTTCGCCGGTTGGCAACTGCTAATTACCCGGCATAATACTGCCGTTAGTGCCAGTCCGGCTCGGTAACGTCCGTGCGGCTCGCTAATGCCGGTCTGGCTCAGACTTGGTGAGGTGGCTGAGTGGTCGAAAGCAGCGCTTTGCTAAAGCGCCGTACCCCAAAAGGGTACCGAGGGTTCGAATCCCTCCCTCACCGGTTGCACCGTGGTTATTGGTGAAAAGTAATTGGTGGACGCTGTTTCCCGCATTACCGGTCACTTGTCATTCCGAACGAAGTCGAGAAATCTCTGGAGATGGAAGAGCAAAACGACAAAGAGATTGCCAGCAAAAGGCAACGCGATCAGATGTTCAGGCTCGTTACGAAGGGCTTCTATAACGAGCTCATGAACTATGGCGTTGGCAAGGCAGAGGTTATCAGGGTCGCTTCGCACCTGCTCGATAATCTCCTGGCCAAGGAAAAGAGGCCCGCCGAGGAACAGCCATACTATAACGGAATCTTTACCCTTGCGTCGGTGAAGGATGAATGGGCCAGCCGGAAACGGCTCATCATTGAACCGGTCAGACTTCGTCCGCTGGAAATGCCGATCGTAAAAAAGGTTGCCGGTTGGTTGAAAGACCGAACAGTGCGCGAAAGCTTCGTGCCGGCGTTTCCTGAAACTGAACGCGAGCTGAAAGAGTATTTCAGCGACCCGACACGCGAATATTTCAGCATCGACTATAGCGATGAGACGGTGGGAATTGTCGGGGGCGAGAATATCGACATCCACTCGCGTGACATCAACATGAGCAATATCAATCTTAACAGCGGATTTGGTTTCGAACTGGAAGGAGTGTTCCTCGACGAAATCATGATCGGCGGCAAACACCAGGACGTGGTCCGCATGGCGTTGTTCAAGCCGCTCTGGTTGCAGATCTTTTCACCCAAGTCTTAGCGAGACATTCAATGATGGTCGCTTCGCAGCTGTGAACACAATTGAAGAAAGAGTATCGCAGCTTCATACCGGCAGGCTGGTGGATATGCACTTCGATCTACCACTCGGCCTTTTCTGGAATCGCACACGCAGAAACATCGTTGCCACCGATTTCCTGCCCCAACTCGAAGCTGGCGACATTGGCCTGCTCGGAGTCGCGATTTATGTGGAAGACAAATATCTGCCTGACCAAGCGCTGAGAGTCGCGCTCGATCAGGTCGCTATTCTTCATACCGAAGTGGAGACAACGCCGCAGCTCATGCTCTGTCGATCGTTTACGGATATCCAGCGTGCACAAGCGGAAGACCGTATCGGATTCATTCTGACCATGGAAGGCGCGGAACCGCTCGGCGATGATCCATTTCTTCTTCAAATCTTTCACCAGCTGGGTTTACGCATGATATCTCTCACTCATGCCCGAATTAATGCGGCTGCGTCTGGCGGCGTTTTCGCGGCAACCGGGTCACCTTCTGACGGTTTAACAACTTTTGGCCGCGAACTCGTCGCCGAATGTGATCGGCTCGGCATTCTGCTCGACCTGGCGCACATCAATCCGGTTGGCTTCGAGGAAATTTGCACGCTGACGAAGAGACCCGTCATCGTGTCGCACACAAACGCCCGACATTTCTATGATGTGGAGCGGAACATCAGCGATGACCAAATCAAAATGATAGGCGTGCGTGGCGGTGTGGTCGGTATTAACGCCATCCTTGTTAGCCCAAACAAAGAAGAAGCGACGCTCGATCGTTACATCGATCACATCGAGCACGTCGCCAATCTTATTGGAGTCGATGGGGTCGGAATCGGATTCGATTTCTGCGAATTTCTCTGGCGGCAAATGCCAGCCTCAGAACGCGAAGAATTGGAGGCGAAACTGACAAGCCCACAGTTTCTCTCCGACTTAAGCAATCACTCACAGGCGCGAAACGTTACTCACAAATTGATTGAGCGCGGCTTCAAGGACGAGGAGATCGCAAAGATTTTGCGTGGTAATTGGCTACGGGTCTTACGGCACGCGCTGTAAACTCAGACGACAATAATCAGTGCTGTTCAGCTGATCGAACCCTAACCGAACTCTGAGGCTAAGAGTTGCCGTCAGGGCGAGCAGCGGCAGGGGGCCACGTTGACGATATATCCGCAACGGAGGCTGGAATAACAGCAATGCTTATCGGTTGATCCAGCCCGAAGATCAGGGTCGCATCGACTGCTGCGCCGGAGAGGCGTACTTGCCAATGGTACCGGCGAAAAAATCGGAGACAAATAAATAGTCTTCAGCGATTGCAAGGGCACCTGGGTGCCTGAGTCCTGAAATTAGAGTTGGGTCATCAACTCTCCCATAGTTGCGTTGTATTGGGAAAATCGTCCCTCGCCAAGAGTCCGCTATGAACAGACTGTTTCTAAAAACCGCTTTCGGAGTTACTGATAATTTGAAAAAGGAGGTTGTTGCTGCAAGCTG
>QHPU01000016.1:17615-24120 GCA_003219175.1 Verrucomicrobiota bacterium
CTGCGGCAGAGCGATCGAAAATTCTCCTGTGCATCGCCAATTTGATTGAGCGCGATCTCGAGAAACTTGCCCGTGCTGAATCGATCGATACCGGCAAACCCCTGTCGCTTGCCCGCACGCTCGACATTCCACGCGCGGCCAGCAATTTTCGTTTTTTCGCTACCGCGATCCTTCATACCGAATCAGAAGCGCACGTCACCGACAACGTCGCATTTAACTATACTCTACGTCAGCCACGCGGTATCGCGGGATTAATTTCGCCGTGGAACCTCCCGCTTTATTTGTTGAGCTGGAAAATTGCGCCCGCTATCGCCGTCGGGAACACTGCCATCGCAAAGCCGAGCGAACTCACGCCGATGACGGCGTTTTTGCTTTGCGAAATTGCACGCGAAGCCGGCCTGCCGAAAGGCGTCCTTAATATTGTCCACGGCACTGGACCAAATGTCGGCGCGCCAATCACTGCGCACCCCAAAATCACCACCATCTCGTTTACTGGCGGCACCGTCACCGGTAAGAAAGTCGCGGAAGCCTGCGCGCCCTTATTCAAAAAGGTTTCGCTCGAGCTCGGCGGAAAAAATCCAAACATCGTTTTCGCCGATGCCGACCTCGACGCGGCGGTTATCGGTAGCGTGCGTTCTTCTTTTGCAAACCAGGGTCAGGTTTGTTTGTGCGGCTCGCGGGTCTTCGTCGAAAGATCAGCCTACAACAATTTCGTGGATCGGTTTCTCAATAAAGCGTCCAAACTAAAGAGCGGCGATCCACTCGACGACCAGACAGAACAAGGCGCGATCGTGAGCAGAACTCAGCTCGACAAAGTAAGCTTTTATGTCGATCTCGCACAGAAAGAGGGGGGGCAGATCGCGCTCGGCGGCAAAGCCCCGGAGCCGATTAATGATCGATGTCGCGAGGGATACTTTTTTGAACCAACCGTGATCACTGGATTGCCCGTTTCCTGCCGAACAAACCGAGAGGAGATCTTCGGCCCGGTCGTTACCATCACACCCTTCGACAAGGAAGAAGAAGTAATCGGTTATGCTAACGATTGCGAGTACGGCCTGGCGTCAATTGTCTGGACGCAAAATCTGAATCGCGCCCATCGCGTCGCCGAAAGAATTAATACCGGCACAGTCTGGGTAAATTGCTGGCTGGTGCGGGACCTGCGAGTCCCGTTTGGTGGAATGAAACAAAGCGGTGTTGGCCGCGAAGGCGGCGAAGAGGCGCTGCGCTTCTTCACCGAGCCAAAGAATATCTGCATCGCAAAATAGTTGATGGTCGAAAGTTGAGAAGAAGAGAAAAGGAATCCGTTTTATCCGCAGGATTCGCGGTCAAAGAAGAGGGGCGGCGGTGCCGCACGTCGCCGCGGCGATAGAGCGCCGTGGCTACAACCAAGCTTAACTAGCGAGACAGAGAAGTCCCAAACGCCCCTATTTCTTCGCGAAACGTCGCTCGTGATCGAGCAGCCATTTCTTGCGCCACAGGCCGCCCCCGTAACCACACAATGACCCGTCCGCACGAATGACGCGGTGACAGGGAATAATGATGCACATCATGTTTTCGCCATTGGCGCGACCGACTGCGCGTCGCATTTCGACATCGCCGAGTTTTTTTGCCATCCAGGAATACGAACGCGTTTCGCCAGTCGGAATTGACCTCAATAGTTCCCAAGCGCGCAGTTGAAATGGCGAACCGACGGGTGCCACTGGAACATTGAACTCAAGGTGTTTTCCCGAAAAATAATCGGCCAACTGGGAACGAACCTCGTCGAGGTGATGGTGCTCGCCAGGCACGACATTGGTTCGCAGCCGCTTCCGTAAGATCGACAACTCGCCGTCCATCGCGCGTCGATCAACGAACTCAAGCAGACGAAGTCCTTCGTCATCCGCGATCGCAAGCATCGCCCCGAGCGGAGTCTCAATGCGTTTGGCAAACAGGCCGCCCTGCTTTCGGGCCGCCGTCGGCGTTTCACCGAAAACTCGGGTGAAAGCATCGCGAAAACCGCTCTCCGATTCGAAGCCGCTGCCATTTCGCACCTCGTCCACGCGCTCGCCCTGCTGTACTCCGCGCAGGGCGAGACCCATTCGCCGGGCGCGATGATAGGCCTGGAATGTCATTCCATAATGACGCTTGAATTGTCGTCTTGCCGTCGATGGATCAATCGACATCGCGACGAGTTCTTTATCGGTGATACGGCCGTCTGGCGCGCGGTCCACTTCCTCGCGCAAACGCGCAATCAGTTTCGGCACCGGTTGATCCGGATCCATCGGATGGCAACGCAAACACGGACGATAACCGCCGTGCAACGCTTCACTCGGCGTCGGGAAGAAATCGACGTTGGCGCGCTCCGGCTTTTTTGCCGTACAAGTTGGGCGACAAAAAATTCCCGTTGTTCGCACCCCGGCATAGAAAATTCCTTCAAAGCTCGGGTCGCGGTTAAGCAACGCGCGATACATCGTGTCTGGCGGCGGGAGAAGTTCCGGCATTTTCATTGGCGTTGAATTCGACACGTGTAACACCCTCGAGTTACGCTACGAACATCAACGAAAGCAGTCTCGGGTTTTTCTAACAGTTTTTCAATGACGGCTTCGGGCTCGCTGGCATTCACAACTTCGGCATCGATCATGTCGTAATTTGAATTGTAAGCTCGTATCACCCGGCCTCGGCGAAGGTCCAGCGGGAATTGATCGGTTGTCGCATAACGCTCGCAGGGTTGTTCATGCACGAAAATCGGCCCGGTTTCAGAGTAAGGATGACCCGCGGGAATGGACGCATAGGGAAAAAGGATCAGGCGCTCACCTGGCTTGGCGAATCGCAGACAATGCCGACACGGATAACCTTGCGGTGAGTCTGCAACGACGACTGTGTGATCCAGTGTGCCACTCGCCGCCGCACGTCGGGCCGCTTCAGCGACCTCGGTTGAGAGAGGAACGATGCGAAAAGTTGATGTTTTCATGTCCAAATCTTAATGCCCGCGTCTATTTCCGCATCGACGGAATTCAGGCACCTAATTTTGCGCAGAGGCGATTCTTCTCTTTTGTGGAGGTCCGTGTCGGTTGCGATTGAAAGCGCCGATCGCAGGCGGCACGCCTGCCACTACAACGATGGCACGATAACAGCCGCGACAAATCCGTGTGCATACGGCTAATCCGCGGTTAAGAGTTTCAAACGATGAGCGGAATACGAGTATTGGCTGGAACACGGAAAGGCGCCTTCATCCTTAGCTCGGATGCGAAGCGCAAGAAGTGGAAGGTGGATGGGCCGCACTTCGCCGGCTGGGAAATTTATCACATGAAAGGATCACCAGCGGATCCGAATCGGATTTATGCATCGCAAACCAGCGCGTGGTTCGGACAAATCATTCAACGTTCCAATGACGGCGGTAAAACATGGGACCCGCCGGGTGGCGGACCAACGATGAGCCCGCAGGGAATGTCGATGGGCGAAAGCAACAAATTCGTTTACGACGGTGTGCCAGGTACGCATCAATGGTACGACGGCACACAGCATCCCTGGGAATTTAAGCGCGTCTGGCACCTGGAGCCGGCACTCAAGGATCCCAATCACGTTTACGCCGGCGTAGAAGACGCGGCCCTTTTTGAATCCAAAGATGGGGGCGCAACTTGGAAGGAGTTGTCGGGGCTCCGCAAACACGACAGCGGCCCAAAGTGGCAGCCGGGCGCGGGCGGAATGTGTTTGCACACGATTCTTATTGACCCAAAAAATCAAAACCGAATGTTCGTCGCGATTTCCGCGGCGGGCGCGTTTCGGACGGATGATGGCGGCAAAACCTGGAAACCGATCAACAAGGGTTTGCGTTCCCAATACATTCCCGATCCGACCGCGGAAGTCGGTCATTGCGTTCATCGAATTGCCCTGCATCCATCCGAGCCGAATACCTTATTCATGCAAAAGCATTGGGACGTGATGCGGAGCGATGATGCCGGCGACACATGGAAGGAAGTTAGCGGGAATCTACCAAGTGATTTCGGGTTTCCGATCGATGTGCACGCGCACGATCCAGAAACGATTTATGTCGTGCCGATCAAGAGTGACTCCGAGCATTATCCACCTGACGGCAAACTGCGCGTTTATCGCAGCCGTACTGGCGGCAACGAATGGGAAGAACTGACGAAAGGCCTACCGCAAAAGAATTGCTACGTAAATGTCCTACGCGATGCCATGTCAGTGGATTCGCTCGACCCGTGCGGGATTTATTTCGGAACAACAGGTGGACAAGTTTACGCATCCGCCGATGCGGGCGATTCCTGGGAGCCGATCGTGCGGGATCTTCCGGCGGTTTTGTCGGTCGAAGTCCAGACACTGAAATAGAGATCGATGAAGGACAGAGAAGGTAGCGAAAAAAACATATCGGGGACCAGGAGCCCGGTGTTTCTGAAATGATTCGCGTCCTTCTTCCACATCAGCGCGGCACTATCCGCGACCACGATACGCTAAAGCGTCGTTCCCTCGTTCGGTTCTTCGCCTGCGGTGAAGACATTTCGCATGAGTCGCCGGACGCTCCATTACCTGATGCGATTGCCAACGGGACGGAGCCATTTTTTATCATGGGCGCAATCGCGGGAGGATAAACCGCAAAATTTTAAGCGGCCGTCGAGAACTAAAGATTTTGCCAGGAATATTGACTGCCAAGAAACGCTTTCTGCAACTCTTTGAAGTCGGCTTGCCTGCTCGTTAGCTGAAACCGGATTTGTTCCTTGCCGCGGTTTAGAAACAAAATCGAACGGTTGTAAGCACCGCCGTACAGATTATAGCTGAGGATGAGGAGAAAGGTCTCCTTGCGTTCGATCATCAGCGGATTCTTTTCTTGTGAAACAAGCTGAATATTAGTGGTGCCATTCGGAATGGAAGCCATGACTTCCTGAACAAGCTTCCTAACCGTTCCCTGATCGAAGCTGGCGGGCTGCGAAAGTGTGACTTTACTGATCCTCGCTTCGGCTTGGTCCTTACCGGTAGGCTGTAAAGTTAGTTGAGCAGCGTGGCCGGAATAATCCCAACCGCGCGGCGGCGTATACGTTACAGTCTTGCTCCCGTCGGAAAAAGCCAGCTGTTTGAATGTTACTCCGTCCAGCTCGTACTGAGAGGGCTTCGGTGTAAGATCGAGCTCAGCGTGCGCAGAAGTAATTAAGAGGCAGCCAACAAGCGATCGAATTAAAGGACGTACCATCGGCCTTTAACGTAGCTGTAAACCATGAGCGATCCAGGCGGCGGTTTGGTCTTAAAATTGTTGTCGAAATACCATTGACGCGTGGGCGGCGAGTAGACATTAGCCTTTCCCCATTCGCCGGTCGATTGCGCGCTCTGATAAAGTTCCACCATGGACCCATAATAAGTGAGGGTAGCATTCGACCAATTTTCCAGAAAACGAGGGAAGTTCTCTGCGCCGCCGCTATAGGAACCGTCCCCTCCTGCGGCCGCAGTCGGAACAATACCTGAGATAATCGCCGCGTTGACGGTGGTATTGCTGGCAATACGAGAGCTGGTGCCGGCAAACGCAGATCCCGGAGCATTCGCGTCATGGCCGTACGGGCGTTCTGGTGAGCAACGTTTATCGCTGCATTCTTCGCGCCAAGAACAATGCAGAGGTTGAGGACGGAGTACAATAGAAGGCCAATGACGCCAATCATTGCCGCACCAACTGCAATTTCTACCAATGTGTAACCGCGATCGTTTGAAGTGAGTCTCATATATCTGATGTGCGAATCGTGCTCATCGAAAACGAGTAGTTCCGATTGAGATACGTGTAGGTGAGCGTGACAACGGCCTGGTAGGTTGTGAGCGGAAATGTCAGGCCGGCGTGGGAATAAGTAGAGCTGATATCGGTGACGGTGGTGGTAAGTGTGCCGGTAACAACAACCCCGGTACTCGAATCCTAGTAAACGGGCACGTTTTGCTGTGTCTGTGTGCCCAGTTGCAATTCTGGCGGAATCTGGGCGGTGCCGTCCGGATTCGTCTTCTGCGGATTGAAAGGAGTATCCGACTGAATCAGGTCGATTTGATTCATGACAGCGGTACAGGCACCGGTTGCATTCCGGCTGACGCTGGCAATTGAATTGAACTTAATAAGCGCTCCAATGGTTGAAGCGGTCCCGATCCCCCAGGACGCTGAAGGCAACCATCGCTTCGACTAAGGTGAACGCGGCGAGCCTCTTGTGGATATTGAGTTTATGACAATTTCGGTAATTTTGGCCAAGAGCCTCTTTCTTAGCACACGACGTGACCAATCCTGCAAGCTTCATTTTCCCCCCGACGCTGTGGCCATGGTCCCAAATTTGAATCACAGTCACAAGAAAACGCGCTCAGTACTTATATCTAATAGTCATAAAAGTTTGTAAATATGGATATTATGGATTTCCCTTCGCACAGAAACGGTTTCCGGCCCGGTTAATTGAGTTGCGCGCTCCAACCCACACGGACGCGATCCACCCAAAATGCAGAATCGGTTCCGAGCCTGGTAAAGCCGAAACGTGACGAGGCCGTGATGTTTTTT
>QHPU01000154.1 GCA_003219175.1 Verrucomicrobiota bacterium
CCGATTTCGGATGCGACCGTTTGAAGTCGGTCACTTCCTCGGGCCGTTCGTCCACCAGCAAGATGATCAACTTCATTTCCGGATGATTCTTCACCACGGCATCGGCAATGTGATGCAGCAGCGTCGTTTTTCCGGTGCGTGGCGGCGCGACGATGAGGCCGCGTTGTCCCATCCCAAGCGGCGTCATCAAATCCATGATGCGCGTGGTGTAACGGTCCGGCACCGTCTCGAGTTTGATCTTTTTGTTCGGATTAA
>QHPU01000155.1 GCA_003219175.1 Verrucomicrobiota bacterium
CACTTCAGTTTGCACTTCGGCCGATTCCGCCGGCGCATCGTTATTGAAATTGTTCTCTCGCTCGGAGTTCATGTAATCGGAATTGAAATTGCGGCGTCGCGGATAACGCCGGCGGGGGCGCCGATGCCGTTCGCGATCCGGACGGGGTTCTGTTTGCGGCCGGGCTTCCGTCTCGGTTTGTGCCTCAATCGGTCGGCTTTCGTTCTCTTCGCTCATATAACGTTCGCCCTCGCTTCGGGGGTCAGTGCTGCGTTGTTTCTATGTGGGTTTTAGGCCGGCAATTTCGCCAGCGTTTCGTCGGAAATTTCCAAGTTTGAATAGACGTTTTGCACGTCATCATCGTCTTCGAGGGCGTCACACAACCGCAAAACCTGTTGCGCGACAGACTCGTCGGCGACCGTAATTGTAGTATCGGGGATGAAAGTAAACTTTTGGCTCTCGGTGGTAACGCCAGCTTTTCTGAGCGCCTCAGCTACAGCATAGAGCTGATCGGGAGCAGTCATAACAAGGTACATATCCTCCTGGTTTGTCAACTCCTCGGCCCCGCCCTCCAAGGCCAGCTCAAAAATCTTTTCTTCGTCGACGGAAGAACGAGGAACCACGATCTGGCCCTTGCGGTGGAACATATAAGAAACACTTCCATTTGACGCGAGGTTGCCATGATTTTTCGTGAAAATACTACGAATCTCAGCGGCGGTGCGGTTCCTATTGTCGGTGGCGGCCTCCACAATTACTGCCACTCCTCCGGGTGCGTAGCCCTCGTAGGTAATTTCATCAAAATGCTGCGCTTCGGTTCCCTCGCCCGTGCCCCGTCTGATGGCACGTTCGACGTTATCATTGGGCATGCTGGCCGAGCGCGCGGCCAGAATGGCGCTGCGTAACCGCGGGTTTCCATCCGGATCGCCCCCGCCAGTTTTCGCCGCGATCGAAATTTCTTTCGACAGCTTGCTGAAAATCTTGCCGCGTTTGGCGTCAATGGCGCCTTTGAAGCGTTTTACCTTCGACCACTTGCTGTGTCCCGCCATAATTCGGGGCGAAATAATTTTTGTGAAAGTTCGCCTGGCCAGAAAACCGTTGACTTGGGAAACGGGCGCGCCTCGAAGAGAAACCTAGGAGGAAGCGGACTAACTACCCTAATTCAACTGTACCGGGATCGATTTGTCAAGACACGAAGGACGTAGGGCACCTGATATTCGCAATTCGCGTAGGGTTCTGGGACGTAAAAGAGAAACAGGAACGCGGTCAACCGCGTCCTGTTTCATCGCAACGATTCCCGCCGAAATCTGTCGACGATGGTCGCGATTGTGGGCGGACAAGAAGACCAGCGCGATCTTGGCGCTTGTCGTCTTTCGATCCGAGCGAACCGCGTCTTTCGGAGTTCTATTTCCCAGCAACCGCGTAGCAGGCGAAGTGGAGGTCGTTCGACCAAGCGCCCGCGCTGCCCGAATAAATCAGGTCTCAAGCGACGGGGCCGTGGCAGGCTTTGCCACGGCCCCCGGTGTTTGGAAGGCCTTATGCCTTACGGGCAGGGACCAGGTCCGGGCGTATTGTCAAAGAAGCCAGACACGGTTCCGCTGAAGGTCGATGACGTCGTCGTCCCCGTCGTGTTGACCACGACGACAAATGTTGAGTTCGCCGGAACGACAAAGGAGTAGGAAACACTCCCCAGGGTGGTTCCCAAACCGACCACTCCACTGTCGCCTAGATAGTTCAGGCAGAGGTTTGTTGGGTCGTAGCTGCCGAGATACGCAGCGCTTTCGATATCGCCAGCGCCTCCGAGTGCCGCGTTAATTGTGACAGTAATGCAGGCGGGCGCTGCCGCGATGTTGGTGAAGTTAAACGTCTTGAAAAACCGCGTCCCTGGTGTACCGATTCCTCCGGGGCAGGCTTTTCCACCGCAGCCGCTCGGTGTACCATCTCGACCCATCCGATCAGCTTGCGTCAAGTCAGCCGCCGTCAGCATGCTTTGCGGGATCGTCTGGTCGGCACCGCCCGTGCAAGTGGGTACGCTAAACGAGACGGTCTTACTCCCATTCGGGAAGGTGAGATTCAGATCAAAATCTATATTCG